>JAGXSZ010000012.1 GCA_018333515.1 Actinomycetota bacterium | reverse complement strand
AACAGGCGAGCACGTTTCTCGCTGCACGGCATCAGCGGCTTCTTTCTGCGATCCAAAACAAACACTGCCATCGAAAACTCCTTTTGTTCAGCCCTTACGAGCCCTGTGACGCGCCCCTTGCGAGGCGTCTCCCCTCGGGAATGTCACCAACCGGCTCCTGCTTGTCAGCAGCGACCCGAACCTTCGGCGCTTTACCTTTCGCCAGCATGATCCGGGTCTTGCAGAGCAGCGAACTGAGGAAGCATTCGCTGGTGCGTCTTAACGACCCGTTGGTAACGGAGTTCGATGTAGTTCACATCTCACTCTCCCTGGTCAACTTAAGCTTGCTTTCACAAGCTCCGCCCTTTAGGGCGGGGTGGTTGACTTAGACGATCAATCTCCCGTTTTGTTCCTTTATGGCGGCGAGGCTCTCGACCAGCTCGTATCCCATCCTCAGTTCTAACGTCATTACGATGAAAGAATAGCACAGAAGCCCGCTCTTAAAAAGCCGGGGCGAACGCCAGGTGCCGGGATGGAACAAAACGAGTCGCCGCAATGTCTAAAGGCCAGGCGACCCGCAGAGCGGCGTCGCATAAGCAGTGGGACAAAGCGCTTAGAGATTGGCTATCAACTCGTCGCCGTACTTCTTTATCTCCCAGCGGATGCGCCCGAGTGTCGTCCATTGGGATGCGATGATTACCAGCGCGATATCGGGGACGAGCGGTGAGATGACGACCGTGCCCTCCTCGTATTCGAGCATGGCGGTCGAGAGCGCGCCCCGCTCGAGTTCGGAGCCGACTCTATCGAGCATGCCGAAACCGGTCGCGACGACCGCGCTTACCATGTCGAGTTCGAATTCGATGTTGGAGGCGTAGTCTACGACAAAGCCGTCGCGGGTGACCAAGAGCGCGGCGATTACGCCGTCGAGCGCGGTGAAGCGGTGCAATATTTGCTGCAGGGTGACTATTTCGGCCGGCTCTTCTTTGCTGAGGAGCTGGTCTACCTCTTCTTTTGTGATAAGCTCCTCTTCGACCTCCGGCGTCTCTTCTCCGGGGGTCTCCGGGGGGTTTTCGACCCCTGCCGCCTCGTAGCTTATCCCGGTGTTCGGCGCCATTGTCGCGGCTTCGGACCGGGCGTTTACCGCTACTTCTTCCGCTTCCTGGGATTCTTTTATTCGTTCGGCTAGTGCTTCGATGATGTTCTTGCGAACCTCTGCTTCGTTTGAAGACGATTCCGGGTCGAACGCGTCATCCGCCGACCCCTTCTCCTTCTCCGCGGCGTCCTTGCCCTGTTCGCTGCCTTTCAAGAACACCGATATCAATTCCGCAAAGTCCTTTTCGTCCAAGACGAACCTCCCAAGAAATGCGCGCCACATATTATTGACAATAGTTTACAGGCATTCTTCAGGATTGCCAAGTGTAAGTGGGGGACGTTGCTACGGCTGTTACGGTTACGGGTCTAGCTGTGTGAGCGCGGCTAGGACTTTTTAATGGCCTCGATAAGCTCTTGGATTGTCTCACGCGATTCGCCGCACATTCCGACCAAAGAGTCTACTATCTTGACCATGACTTTTTCAGGGTCGTACGAATAAATGGCCGACAGGTCTTCGTTGTCCGATATTTTTTTGAGCACACCGGCTCGCGCCAGGCACTCGACCTCTTTCGACACCGCGGATGGTTTGCGTCCGATGATGTTGGCAAGGCCTCGCGGCGTGTGTATGGAAAAGGGGTTGGCTTTGTAAAACTGGATGAGATTCCACTTGGTCGGCGATTCCAGTATCTCAAGCACAATGGGTTTTGTCTTCTCGTTTAAGCTTTTAACGAACTTAGCTATCTTTCTATTCATTCGATTTCCTCAATCTAGCCTTGCTTTTCAGCAAGCTTTTGAAACAGCCGGTACTGTCTGGCGAGGCCGACTATGACCAGCACCAGGAATACCATTTCCACCAGTACCTGCATGTTTCGCAACACCAGTATTATCGGCTCCCACACTTGCATGCTGAACAGCGACTGCTTTTCCAGGATGTTTAATTCAAAATCGATGCTCAGCACGGGGTCGGGCGTACCGAATTTTCTCATAAAATTATGTATGATAAGGATGGTATAAGAGACGGCATAGACCGGCACGCTCGGCAGCAACCATCGCCAGCTCGCCGCCAGGTCGCCTTCGACCATGAGCCAGATTTTTCGCGCGATGACGGCCGCCGCGAGGCCGGTTACGGCCACGACTATGGCGAGAAGGTCGACGACTGTCATTACGAATCACGCTCGGTCAAATTCCGTATTAGTTGGTAATTACGGAGCAGCCCGAAGAAGGCGAGTATGATGAAGACGAAATGCGCGGTGTTTCTCAACAGGTCCGAGCCGACACCCGCTATCGAGATGACCCCCAATTCGTTGATGACGGCAAAGAGCGTCGCCATCGCGAGTATTTGGAAGGCTACCACCGCGTATCGCCAGCTCGCGGCGAGGTTGCCGGCCACCTTTCGCAAGATTCCCAGGGATATCAGAGCCGCCAGACTCGCCAGGATGAAGTTGAGTGTTTCGACTGCTACGATAAAGCTCATCTCGATTACCTTTTTTTGCGGATAAGGCCTTCCTCAAGGAGCGTCTTTCCGCTGATCATTCTCGATGGGAATCCGGTCAGGATTCCCTGGTGGCCCGAGAACTTGGCCTCGATGGTCACCCCGTTCTCCGCGATTTCATATTTGCGGATATCTTTAGCGTGTTTGCTCCCGCGCACCTTCAAGATAGTCAGAGCGGTCTCAAGCTCGCTCTCTATCTCAACGTAACGTAAAAATAGTATGTTGTCGACGACAAAACCTATGCTCGTCTCGAATGTGTTCTCGTGGCCGAAGAGGAGCGGGACTTCGCTCGTCAATACCGTCGTCAGCCCTAGTCGCTTTAGGCCGTTTATAAGGCTATTAAAGAGTTGCCTGAGTTCGATGGTATCGCGGCTTATCTGCTCCATCAGCGTGACCGAGTCGATGACTATGCGTTTAGCGCCGATTTCGGCGACCAATCTATCGACTAGGCCGTTTTCTTTCTCGAGTTCGCTTTTGAGAACCGCGGGTGACGTGAAGATTATTCTTAGCTTTCCGGCCGCCTCTTGCTCCTTCAAATCCCAGCCGAAATTCATGGCGTCGCGATAGATGATCTCCGGGAATTCCTCGAATGTTATAAATATACCCGCTTCGTCGAGCGCGGCCGCGCCCTGGTATATGAATTGCGTCGCAAAGGTCGTCTTCCCGGTACCCGGAGGGCCCGCAATGACGGTCGAGCTTCTCTCGTACAGCCCCCCATCGAGCAAATCATCCAACCCCGGAATACCGCTTAGTATTTTTTTCAATCAAAGCCCCCCATTCCTCTATCCGTGTTCGGCTTAAGCTTTGTGGCGCTGAAGCGTCATGTCGAGGGCGAAAAACGTCTCACGCAAAAGCGAAGCACAAACCGTCGCTTAATAATATTTTTACCAGATAAACGCGCCAAGAGCAAAACTTTGTTTTGTTCTTGGCGCGGCACCAGACCTTTTGTCGTCGATGTCGAGCGCGCTAACATAAAAGCGAAGACTCGACCGAGCGTGGGTAGCCGGTTTAGGGGGAGCCTATTTTCTTGTATACAAAAAAGACGCCAAACCCGCGTCCGGCGTTTTCAGGTCTTAGGATAATAGCTTAGTCCTCTATGGTGATGGCTTCCATCGCGCATTCTTCTTCGCAAGCCTTGCAGCCGTCGCAGCTATCCGCATCGGTAGCTTTTGCGATGTCGTCGACGAGTTCGAACACATCGTTCGGGCAGCTGTCTATGCAGGTTCCGCAGCCGGAGCACTCATCGACATCGATTAATGGTTTTGACATTATAATTCCTCCCTAATAAATAGGCCGTACGCTACACAATAAATCTTATACATGACTGCTAGCCGCTTGTAAAGTGATTTGACAAAGAGAATTTGGCGATTATTTACTGCGAACCGCCGAGTTGCGTCGCCGCAAGAATAAATCAAAAAATAATTAAAGGCCTCAAAGGTCAGCCGATAACTATAATAAGGTCGCCGTCATAAATCTTGACAATACCAGACTTAGATTTTATACTTATGACAAAAATATAGCGATAGGAGTGTTTTTTATGCCAAAAGCTTTAGGTATCGATCTTGGAACGACAAATTCATGTATGGCGATTCTCGAGGTTGGTGAGCCGAAGGTAATAGCCAACGCGGAAGGCGGGAGGGTCACGCCTTCGGTCATCGCGTTTTCCAAGACCGGCGAGGTGCTCACCGGCGAGGTTGCCAAACGCCAGGCGATTACAAATCCGGAGCGGACTATCGCATCGGTCAAGCGCCATATGGGCACCGACTGGAAGATAGATATCGACGGTAAGGATTATACGCCGCAGCAGATATCCGCCTTCATTTTGCGGAAATTCAAGAGGGACGCGGAGGCGTATCTCGGCGAGAAGATTACCCAGGCGGTCATCACGGTTCCCGCTTACTTCGAGGACGCGCAGCGCCAGGCGACGAAAGACGCCGGCAAGATAGCGGGTCTCGAGGTCTTACGTATTATCAACGAGCCGACGGCCGCCGCGCTCGCGTACGGTCTCGACAAAGAGCATGACCAGACGATTCTCATCTTCGACCTGGGTGGGGGTACCTTCGACGTCTCAATTCTCGACATCGGCGACGGTGTTTTCGAGGTGCGGGCGACCGCGGGCGACAACCATCTCGGCGGCGACGATTGGGACCAGAAGGTAATCGACTGGATGGCCGACGACTTCAAGTCGAAATACGGTATCGATTTACGCAACGACAAGATGGCGCTTCAGCGCCTCAAGGAGACGGCGGAGAAGGCGAAGATGGAGCTGTCCACGACGCTTTCGACCAACATAAATCTCCCGTTTATCACAGCCGACGCCGAAGGGCCGAAGCACCTCGAGATGTCGCTGACTCGCACTGAGTTCCAGCGGATGACGACCGACTATCTCGACCGGTGCCGTAAGCCGGTTCAGCAGGCGATGAAAGACGCCGGCGTAAGCGCCGACGACATCGATCACGTCATCCTCGTCGGCGGCTCCACCAGGATGCCGGCGGTACAGGAGATGGTAAAGGAGTATACCGGCAAAGACCCGCACATGGGCGTCAACCCGGACGAGGTAGTAGCGGCCGGCGCGGCCATCCAGGCCGGCGTGCTCATGGGAGAGGTAAAAGACATTCTTCTCCTCGACGTCACCCCGCTCTCGCTCGGAATCGAGACGCTCGGGGGCGTCTTCACGAAGCTTATCGAGAGAAACACGACGATTCCGACGCGAAAAAGCGAGATATTTACGACCGCCGCCGACGGACAGACGAGCGTTGAGATACACGTACTCCAGGGCGAGCGCGAGATGGCGGCCTACAATAAGACCTTAGGGCGGTTCCATCTGGTGGACATGCCGCCGGCGCCGCGAGGCGTGCCGCAGGTCGAGGTCGCTTTCGACATCGACGCCAACGGCATAGTCAACGTCTCGGCGAAAGATTTGGGCACCGGCAAAGAGCAGCGCATCACGGTTACCGGCGCCACCGCGCTCAACAAGGATGAGATAGACCGGATGGTCGACGAGTCCAAGTCGCACGCGGAAGAAGACCGCAAGCGCCGCGAAGAAGCCGAGGTGCGAAACAATGCGGATAACCTGGTATACACGACCGAGCGCACGCTCAAAGATGTGGGCGAGAAGCTGACCGACGCCGACAAAGAGGCGATCGAGAAAGCGGTAGCCGACGCGAAAGAGGCGCTTAAGGGCTCCGACGTCGAGCAGATAAAGAAGGCGCACGAAGTGTTGCTTGAGCAATCGTACAAAATCGGCCAGGCCGTATACGAGCAGCAACAGCAGGCGGCTCCGGGCGCGGGCGATGAAGCCGCGGGCGAGGCTGAGGACGTCGTCGATGCCGATTTCGAAGTAGTCGACGAAGAAGGCGAAGCGAAGTAAGACGGGGGAGGAAAATTCCTTCCCGGCGTTTGAGGTGATAGTTTTGACAGGGGATAAAAACCGGAATGGATTTGGCGACGACCCGGCGGAGCCGGTATCGGCAGAGGTCGACGCAGTGGACGGCGAAGAAGCCGGGCCGGAGGGCGCGCCGGGCGAGAGCTATGAGGATTTGAAAGAGCGCTTGAGTCGGAAAGAGGCGGACGCGGCGGAATACTTGGATATGGCCAAGCGGGTCCAGGCTGAGATGGACAATTATCGCAAGCGGATGCTGCGGGAGCAAGAACAGATTGTCCAGTATGCGACGCAGACCGTAATGCGGGAGCTGCTGCCGCTCATCGACAATATCGAGCGGGCGCTTCACGCGGCGGAAGCCGGAGCATCGAGCGCGAGCTTGACCGAAGGCTTTGAGCTTATCTATACGCAGCTCAACGCGTTGCTGGCGAAGGAGTGTGTCGAAGTCATCGACCCCTTGGGCCGGGAGTTCGACCCCGAGCGGCACGAGGCCGTCCTGCAGGTCGAAAGCGAAGGGCACGCCGAGAATACGGTGATTGAAGTTCTACAGAAGGGCTATGAGCTGAAGGGAAGGCTGTTGCGCCCGGCGATGGTAAAAGTCGCAAAGTAGAAAGCGGGTGCGGAACGAGGGTGCGGCTAGCACTCGTAGCTCAGGGCTTTAGCCCTGACAATCTGATAGCTAATTCCTGACAGCTGATAATGGTGATGGCGGATGAGTTCGAGCAGGACATATAAGGATTACTACGCGGTTCTCGGGGTGAGCAAGAATGCGACGCGGAAAGAGATAAAAGATGCGTACCGCAAGCTCGCGCGGAAATATCATCCCGACGCGAACAAGAGCGATTCGACGACGGAAGAGAAGTTCAAAGAAATAAGCGAGGCCTATGAGGTTCTTAAAGACGCGAAAAAGCGCAAGGAATACGACGAGATGGGGCGCTATTTCGGCGGCCCCGGCCCGGGTGGCGGACGGAGCACTGCCGGTGGCGCTGACCAGGGATTCTCGTTTAACGGCTTCGGCGACCTCTTCGACCTTTTCGGGGGCGGCGCGGGCGTCGGGCGCGGTGGAGCGAGGCCGCAGCAGACGCGGACCAAAGGCTCCGATATAACGTATAACGTAAGCCTCACCTTCGACGAGGCGCTTAAGGGTAAGACCGTTACGCTCTCGGTCGACAGGGAAGAGACCTGTTCGTCGTGTGGCGGGACAGGCGCGGCATCCGGCTCGGGGAGGGTTGCCTGCGCGGCGTGCGGCGGACGCGGCGTGGTCGCGGACGACCAGGGTATCTTCAGTATCAGTCGGGCGTGCCCGAATTGCGGCGGCCAGGGAAGCATAGTCGAGAGACCCTGCGCGGCTTGCCGGGGCAACGGCCGCATACGCGCACAGAAGAGTGAGACGATAAAGATCCCGGCCGGTGTCGCCGACGGCAGCAAGCTCAGGTTCAAAGGCAAAGGGCAAGCCGGCTTGAACGGCGGGCCCCACGGCGACCTCTATGTCGTCGCCAAGGTCGCCAAACACCCCTATTTCATCAGGAACGGCAGCGACATCCAGCTCGACCTCCCGATTACCTTTACCGAAGCGGCCCTCGGAGCTAGTATCGAGGCGCCCACCGTCGACGGTAGCGTCTCCTTGAAGATTCCCGCCGGTACCCAGGAGGGCCGGACCTTCCGCCTCCGCGGCAAAGGAGCGCCCAAGCTTAAAGGGACGGGCCGGGGCGATATGCTCGCCAAGGTCCGCATAACCGTGCCGACAGAACTCTCGGGAGCCGAAAAAGAGCTGCTCGTGAGGTTTGCCGATGCCCGCAAGGAAGACCCGAGGAAGAATTTTAAAGAGTAACGCGAATCGCGAGACCTAAGGGCCGTGCGATTGTTCAATGATATTTGGAGTGGGAAGTTAGGACGCACTGGAAACAACGTCCCCTAAGGAGAGAAGATGTACGACGAGCCGGTTTATATGATAAGCGTGGCGGCGAAACTCGCGGGGATGCACCCGCAGACGCTCCGCATTTACGAACGGAAGAAACTTATCGACCCGAAGCGTACCCAGGGTTCGACGAGGTTGTACTCGCAGCGCGATGTCGACCGCTTAAAGCTAATACAGATGCTCACCCAGGGACTCGGCGTAAACCTAGCCGGGGTCGTCAAGATATTCGAACTCCAAGACGAGATTGAAGAACTGCAGGGGCTTATGGAGGCGCTCGAGAAGCAGACCGCCAAGCTCCGGGGCGCGCTCGACGAAGAACTCGGCAAGATACGGCAGAGCGCCCTCGTGCCGATGCGCCGGGGCAAGATCGTGCTCCGCAAAGAGAAGTGCTAAGCGCATGCAAGAAGGTGAAAGAAGATGAGGTTGGATAAATTTACGATAAAATCCCAGGAGGCGCTCGGCGAAGCCCAGCGGCTGGCGGACAGTATGGGCCACCAGCAGGTCGAAGGCGAACATCTCTTGTTGGCCCTGGTCGGCCAGGCGGACGGCGTAGCGGCGCCGATATTGCGGAAACTCGCTCTCGACCCCGACACGATCAAAGAACGGATTCAAGCCGAACTCGACCGCCGGCCCAAGGTCTCGGGCGCGGGCGCGACCTATATAGCACCGGAGTTGAAGAGCACTATCGACGCGGCCTTCATCGAGGCCGAAGGGCTTAAAGACGAGTATGTCAGTACCGAGCACCTGCTTCTCGCGCTCGCCGCGGATAAGGGAACGGTCGGAAAGATGTTGAGTTCGCTCGGCGTTACCAAAGAAGCGGTTCTCAAGGTTCTCGTGGACGTGCGCGGAAGCCGGCGGGTGACCGACCAGAGCCCGGAGGAGAAATACCAGGCGCTCGAGAAGTATAGCCGGGATTTGACGAGGCTCGCCCGGCTCGGCAAACTCGACCCGGTCATCGGGCGCGACGACGAGATTCGCCGGGTCATACAGGTGCTTTCGCGACGGACCAAGAACAATCCCGTTCTCATCGGCGACCCCGGCGTAGGCAAGACCGCCATCGCCGAGGGGCTCGCGCAGCGCGTTGTCGGCGGGGACGTGCCCGAAGGCCTCAAAGATAAACGGGTGGTCTCGCTCGACCTCGGCGCCCTCATCGCCGGAGCCAAGTACCGGGGTGAGTTCGAGGACCGCCTAAAAGCGGTACTCAAGGAGGTCACCGACGCCGAAGGCGAGATAGTCCTCTTCATAGACGAGCTTCATACGCTGGTCGGGGCGGGCGCCGCCGAGGGCGCGGTCGATGCCGCCAACCTTTTGAAGCCGGCGCTCGCGCGCGGTGAGCTGCGGGCAATCGGCGCCACCACCATCGACGAATTCCGCAAGTATATTGAAAAAGACGCGGCGCTGGAGCGGCGTTTCCAGCCGATACTCGTCGGCGAGCCCTCGGTCGAGGATACCATCGCGATTTTGCGGGGCCTCAAAGAGCGCTACGAGATACACCACGGTGTGCGCATTACCGACTCGGCGCTTGTCGCGGCGGCGGTTATGTCGAACCGCTATATCACCGACCGCTTCTTGCCGGATAAGGCTATCGACCTCATCGATGAGGCCGCCTCCGGGTTGCGCATCGAGATAGACAGCCTGCCGACTGAGATAGACGAGACAGAGCGGCGCATCAAGAAGCTCGAGATAGAGCGACAGGCTTTGCGAAACGACAAGACCAAGGCCGCGTTAGCGCGGCTTGCCGGCATAGATAAAGGCCTCGCCGAACTCAAAGAGAAGACCTTTCATATGCGCGCGCACTGGCAGAACGAGAAGCAGGCGATCACCGAGATAAGCCGGCTCAAAGAGCTAATCGAGCAGGCAAAGACCGATGCGGCGGCGGCCGAGCGTGCGGGGGATTTAGCGCTTGCGGCAAAGCTTCAGTACGGCGACATCCTCTCGTTCGAAAAAGAATTGGAGGACAAGAACCGACGCCTTCTCGAACTGCAGAAAGACCAGAAGATGCTGAAAGAAGAGGTCGATGAGGAAGACATAGCCGAGGTCGTCTCGGAGTGGACGAATATCCCCGTTGCGAGGCTCATGGAGGGCGAAATAGAAAAACTGGTCGCCATGGAGGGCAAGCTCCACGAGCGTGTTATCGGCCAGGACGAGGCGGTCTCCGCCGTCGCCAACGCCATCCGCCGGGCGCGCGCCGGCCTGCAAGACCCCAATCGCCCGCTCGGCTCGTTTATCTTTCTCGGGCCGACCGGCGTCGGCAAGACCGAGCTGGCTCGCGCTTTAGCCGAGTTTCTCTTCGACGACGAGCGCTCGATGATCCGTATCGACATGAGCGAATACATGGAAAAACACACCGTATCGCGGCTAATCGGCGCGCCTCCCGGCTATGTCGGTTACGAGGAGGGCGGGCAGCTGACCGAAGCGGTTCGCCGGCGCCCCTATGCCGTACTCCTTCTCGATGAGATAGAAAAAGCGCATGGCGACGTCTTCAACGTACTCCTGCAGATACTCGACGACGGGCGTCTTACCGACGGCAAAGGCCGCACCGTCGATTTTAAGAACACCATAATCATAATGACATCGAACATCGGCAGCCAGCATATCCAGGAGATGACCGATATGGTCAAGATACGCGGCAAAGTCGATGATGAGATGCGTGCCCATTTCAGGCCCGAGTTCTTGAACCGCGTCGATGAGACGGTCATTTTCAACCGCCTGACCCTCGATGACATCAAGAAGATAATCGAGATACAAATCGGCCATCTGGAGCGACGCGTCGCCGAGCACGGGATAACGCTTCACCTTACCGATGAGGCCAAGGAGTATCTCGCGCACGAGGGCTTCGACCCGCTATACGGCGCGCGTCCGCTGAAGCGCGCCATCCAGCGCAAGCTGCAGGATAGCCTCGCGCTTAAAATCCTTGAGGGGCGCGTTAAAGAGGGCGATAGTGTAATTGTGGGTGTCAAAGACGGCATCATCGTCTTTGAGGCGACAAAAGCACAGACGCTTAGCTGAGAGCGGCCTACTTATTCATACTATGAGTCTTAGCGGGAAGGATTGCCGCAGGCCCGTGATATTCGCAGACGAGGCAGATTTTGCCGATGAAGAGGATTTAATAGAGCAAGCACAGAGCGACCCCGCGGCGTTCGGGCGGCTGTACGACGCGTATTATTCAAGCATTTTCAACTATATCCTTAGAATGACGGGAGATATAGAACTTGCGCAAGACATAACCGCCGAGACGTTTTATAAGGCGATGAAAGGCCTTAAGAGATTTGAATGGAGAGGCCTATCGTTTTCCGCATGGCTCTACAAAATCGCGACCAACGAAGCGAGAAGCTACTTCAGGAAGGGCACGTACAAGACGGCCTCGCTCGATTATTTGCTGGAGGCGGAGGGACTCGCGCTCGATTCCGGCTATGACCTGGAGGCGGAGTTTATCGAAGTCCAAGATGCCCTAAACCGCTACGAAGAGTTCCTTGCGTGTCGGAAAAAGATCAGCGAATTGCCGTTCAAATACCAAGAAGTCATCGTGCTCCGTTTCTTTGAAGCGAAACGGATTAAAGAAATCGGAAGCATTCTGGGAAAATCCGAAGGTACGGTAAAGTCGCTGCTCCATCGGGGCTTAGAAAGATTAAGAAAATCTATGGATAAGTAGGGATATTTTGCAACCTTTTGCGGAGTAAGGCGTTATACGTACAGGAAGGGCGATTTAAGTGGAAAAGAAAGACATTATCGAAAAACTGGAAAGCCTGGACCTTCCCGAACTCGATGCGCCGGCTCACAGGCAAAATCTGAGAAGGGCGTTACTCAGCTCGGGTTGTCTCCAGAAAAGACAAGGGGGTGCCCTATCGGCGCCCTTCAGGAGATTTAGGAGAGTGATAAGCATGAAATCCAAGTTGATAGTGATCGTACCCGCTCTCGTGTTGTTGTTTGCGGTCGCCGGGGTAATACCCTTCTTCACCGGCGAGCAGACGAGCGCGTATCTAACACTGCAGGTCAATCCGTCGTTGCAGCTCGCGCTCGACAAGAATAACACAGTAATCGGGATTGAGGGTCTCAATGAAGATGGAAGCAAGCTGCTGGCCAAGCTCGACGTGGCGGATGCGGATTTGAAAAAAGCGTTGGGCGGAATCATTGACGCGCTCGTTTCGGAGGGGTTTTTGGTGCGCGATGCGGAGGTAGTTATAGCCTTACGTCCTGCGAATGACCCTGAAGCGGATGGACTGAGTGATTTGGGCGATGTGGCCGATGTTGCGGGCGAGGCCGCGGAGGACGCGTTAGCCGCGAGCGGCATGGCTGCTAACGTGGTAAGTGTTGTCATCAGCAACGAGCTGTACGAGGCCGCGAGTGCGAAGGGGCTGCTTCCTGAAGATTATGCCGATTTAATCGAAGCGGGGATATCGCCCAAGAGCGTCGAGGCCTTGCTGGTTTTGATTGGCGAGAGCAAAAACGCGGGCGTCGAGCCGGAAAAGCTTCATGAGGAATTCGAGACGATAGTGGCCGCGGCGATCGATATGGCCGAGGCCGGGATTGCGGAGTCGGTTATTGTGGACGCATTGAAAGGCGCGCTCAAAGCCGACCCGGGCCTGGAGGAGTTAACCACCATAACGGCGGCGTTAATCGATATGCACGAAGCGGGGATATCTTCTGAGAATTATCCGGCGCTGCTCAATCTGGATAAGGAACTCGGTCTCGATAAAGAAAAGTTTTTAGAGGAGTTCAGTACGATCACCGCGGCGTTAATCGATATGCACGAAGCGGGGATAGCCGGAAATGTAGCTATGGCGACGCTTAGGGAAGCGATAAAAGCCGATATCGGCCTGGAAGAGCTGACCACCATAGTATCGGCGATGATAGACATAAAAGAAGACGGGCTCTCTGAGGCCGACGCGTTGGCAAAGCTTAAAGAGGCGATTAAAGCGGACCCGACACTCGATACGTTCGATGACGTAATCGAGGGTAAGGCGGACGACAGGCAAACCGGCGATTCTTCGAAGGATGAAGACGATGAGCCTGCGACCGACGGTAAAGACGTTAAGCGCGAGGATGCCGATGACGCGGAAGACGATAAAAGGTCTGGCGACAAGCCGACCCAGCCGACCCCGGCCGCTCCCGCAGTCGAAGACAATAACGAGGAAGTCGGCGATACCGAAATAGAAAATGAAGCCCGAGAGTAGTCGCGCGGCTAGATAGCGGGCGCAATAAAAGCCTTTGGCAATACCTGCTTGCGGCGACGGAATAATCAACGACAAACCCCGCGGATTAATCCGCGGGGTTTGTCGTTTAACAGGAAGTGACCGGCGCAAGTTTCGCGTCTATTATCCGGCCAATCAGCGGCTACTTTTCCAGATCGCTCAAAAACCGACCCTTGGATTCGTCATATTTTTGACTGCGGAGAAGTCAGGTTGCGGCATCGCGGAGGTCGGGAGAGAATTTGTCAGAACGAGCAGGAATCGGGTATATAGTGGTTGAATAATCGTAGTACAAAAAAATAAGAAATTTGTGATTTTGACGGTTGGAGGGTAATCAGCACATGGGTGCCACCGTGGGTATAGCGCAGGCGCTTCTCTATTACAAATATTACCCGCTTTGGTCCACTTTCCTGGAAGGGCTCGGGGCGGAGGTAGTGGTCTCCGGTTCGACCACGAAGAAGATGATAAATACCGGCACATCGCTCGGAGAAAACGAGCTGTGCCTGCCGGTCAAGGTCTTCTTCGGGCATCTCGTCGACTTGAAAGACAAGGCGGACGCGCTCTTTGTGCCGCGTGTCGTAAGCGTTGAGAAGCGGGCTTATACCTGCCCGAAGTTCTTGGGCCTGCCCGATTTGGCGCGCTCCGTCGACGGGTCGCTCCCGGACATCCTCGACCCGGTCTTCAATAGCAGGCTGAGCCGGCGCAAGCGTTACGAGGCTATCCTTGCTTTCGGGAAGACATTTACGCGCCGCAAGATGCGCATAATCAGGGCTTGGGGTTCGGGTATCGCGGCGCAGAAGGCCTATGAAAGGCGTCTCGAAGCCGGCCTGACGCCGGTGGAGGCGATGGCCGGAGAGGCGGCGGCGCCATCCGGGGGCAGCCTGCGTATCGGTATCGCCGGTCACCCTTATAACATCTACGACCCTTATACCAGTCTCAATCTCATCAAGAAACTGCGCCAGTGGGATGTCGATGTCGTCACGACCGATATGCTCTCGCCCGCTCTTCTCCACCGCGAGGCGGGCAAGTTGCCGAAACGGCTCTTCTGGTCATACGAGCGAGAGGTCGTCGGCTCGGTGTTTCATTGGCTCAACACCAAATCGGTCGACGGTATAATTTATGTGCTCTCGTTCGCCTGCGGGCCCGACTCGCTCATCCAGACGTTGCTCGAGAGCGAGGTGAGGCGCAAGGGCGGCATGCCGCTAATGTCGCTCGTCGTCGACGAGCACAGCGGCGAAGCCGGCATGATAACCAGGGTCGAGGCTTTTGTGGACATGCTCAGATGGAGGCGGCAATAGATGATAGTTACCTTTCCCCATATGGGAAAATTGGAGATGGTCCTCTCGGATGTCTTCGACCGCTCGGGACTCGATTATATCGTCCCCCCGAAGACGACGATTAAAACGTTGCAGTTGGGTGTGGGCTACGCGCCCGAGTTTGCCTGCCTGCCGCTTAAAATAACCATCGGCAATTTTATCGAAGCGCTGGGTGTGGGAGCGGACACGCTCTTGATGGCCGGCGGCATCGGGCCTTGCCGGTTCGGCTACTACGCCGAGATACAAAAGTGTGTCCTGCGCGACGCCGGCTTTAAGTTCGACATGGTCGTCTTAGAGCCGCCGCCTGCGGGCCTCAAACAATTCGTCGATACGCTCAAGGTTTTGGCGCCGGGCAAATCTATCTATGAGATTTGGCGTCTGATAAAGGTGTCGTTTCGCAAAGCGCGCATCTTGGACGAACTCGAGAAGTATGCGCTCAAGTACCGGGCGTACGAGGCCGCGCGCGGCGCCACGACCAAAGCATACAAGCAGGCGCTCGAGACGATGCGCCCCGCTATAAGCGAAGACGAGATAGAGGCGGCCAGGGCGGCGGCCTTCGCCATTCTGGAGGCCGTCGAAAAAGATATGGAGCGGCCGTGCGTGAAGATGGGCGTCATCGGCGAGTTTTATGTGCTCCTTGAGCCCTTCGTCAATTTCGACATCGAAGAGCACCTCGGGCACATGGGCATATCTCTGGAGCGGGCGGTCTACCTGACCGACTGGATAAGTCCCTCGAAGGAAAACCAGGTCTCGGGGATTAGCAACGACGAGGTGGCCCGCGCGGCGAAGCCGTACCTCAACCACTTTGTGGGCGGCGAAGGCCTGCCGAGCGTCGGGCATACCGTCATATTCGCGAAGGAGGGCTTCGACGGGGTACTCCACCTCTTCCCGTTTACCTGTATGCCCGACATCATAGCGAAATCGATTTTGCCGCGGATAAGCAAGGATTTCGACATCCCGACCCTCTCGCTCGTCATCGATGAGCAGACGGGTAAAGCCGGCGTGCTCACGCGCATCGAAGCCTTCATCGACCTTCTCGCAAGTAAGAAAGCATACAAAGAAAGAAAGTCGCTAGAAGCGGTCGGGAGCGTGCGGTAAGCGGGCAGTCAGGGCTAAAGTCCTGAGCCACGTTAGCAATAACACCTATAGCCGGCTACTGATATACTGATAACTTGATTCGGAGGATGTATGGCATGAGGGGTTTTTTGGGCGTAGACGTTGGTTCGGTCAGCACGAACCTGGTGGTATTGGACGAGCGGGGTGAGGTGGTAAGCCTCATCTATCGCCGGACGCAAGGGCGGCCGATAAACGCCGTGCAAGAGGGGATAAAAGAGCTTGAGAGCGATTTGGCGCACGCTGTCGAGATAGCCGGGGTCGGCACGACGGGGAGCGCCCGTTACTTAAGCGGCGTCATCATCGGCGCGGACATCATAAAGAACGAGATTACCGCGCACGCCATCGCCGCCTCCCATGTGGCGCCGCAGGTGCGCACGGTCCTTGAGATTGGCGGACAGGATTCGAAAATCATCTTGCTCCGCGACGGAATCGTCGTCGATTTCGCGATGAACACCGTCTGCGCGGCGGGGACAGGCTCGTTCCTGGACCACCAGTCGGCGCGCCTCGGCATCCCTATCGAAGAGTTCGGAGGGCACGCGCTCAAAGCGGCCGTCCCGTGCCAGATAGCCGGGCGTTGCTCGGTCTTCGCCGAGTCGGATATGATTCACAAGCAGCAGATAGGCTATCGCATGGAGGATATCGTCTACGGTCTCTGCCAGGCGCTGGTCCGCAATTACCTCAACAACCTCGCTAAAGGCAAGGAGTTGGCCGCGCCCATCGTCTTTCAGGGCGGGGTCGCGGCGAACGCCGGCATGAAGCGCGCGTTCGAAGAGGCGCTCCAGATGGAGGTCGTCATTCCCGAGCACCACCACGTGATGGGCGCTATAGGGGCGGCGTTGTTGGCCAAAGCCGCCGTGCGTGACGGCGCGACCAACTTCAACGGGTTCTCGGTTTCGGCCGCCGAGTATCAGACGCGCAGTTTTCACTGCAAGGGCTGCGAGAATAATTGCGAAATCGTTAAGATACAGGCCGAAGGCAAGACGCTCGCCTGCTGGGGCGGACGGTGCGGCAAATGGGAACTGGAGGGCACGGAAAACGCCAAGCCGTTGGTGCACCCATCGTCCGACAAACAAGCGAAGGTTGCTTCGGGGTAGGGTGCCGGTCGCGTAAAAGTCCCGTCGGCAAGGGTAAAATAGCCTACCGGTAACAGAAAATCGTCGATAGGGTTTCGCCGGAGGCGCGGACCCTTTTTAGTCTTCGCTCGAACTTCCGTGATATTGCTGCGACTATGGTGTTGAGCTTTGCGAACACCGATTAAGAAGCTTGACAAAATCTTGACAACTTTTACCGGCAAAGCTAAGATGTAAGGTACTTTTGCTATAGCAGTTACAAGCGTTACAGAGTTTCTGTGTTTTTTTTGCATCATTGGAGAGGAGAGCAAATTGGCTAAGATTCTAGAAAAACAAGTTCTGCGATCCGACCTGGTCACCGCTAAGATTTCGGCACCGGAGATCGCCAAATCGGCCAAGGCGGGCCAGTTCGTGGTCATCCGCGTGGATGACCACGGAGAACGGATTCCGCTTTCACTCGCGGCCATCAATCCCGAAGAAGGAACCCTTGGGCTTATCGTTATGACGGTCGGCGTTACCTCTTCGAAATTTGCCGCACTAAATGTCGGCGACGAGGTTCTCGACGTGGCGGGCCCGATGGGTCATTCCACCCCCATCGAGAATTATGGGCGCGTAGCCCTGGTCGGCGGCGGTTTCGGTGCGGCGCCGATGTATCCTATCGGCAAAGCGCTTAAAACGGCCGGGAACACGGTAACATCGATAATCGGCGCGCGCTCGGCCGACCTTCTTATTTACGAGAAAGAACTCGGCGAGTTTAGCGACCGGGTTTTAGTCAGCACCGACGACGGCAGCAAGGGCCACAAAGGCCTCGTCACCGAAGTCCTTAAAGATGAGATAGAGAAGAACGGCGTCGATTGGGTCATGGCCATCGGCCCGGCCATCATGATGAAGTTCGTCTCCCTTACGACACAGCCCTACAACGTCAAGACATTCGTCAGCCTCAACCCGATTATGGTCGACGGCACCGGCATGTGCGGCGCCTGCCGCGTATCGGTCGGCGGCAAGACGATGTTCGGCTGCACCGATGGACCGGATTTCGACGGCCACCAGGTCGATTGGGATCTATTGATGTCCAGACAGCGCACCTATCTCAATGAGGAAAAGGTCGCTATGGAGAACTACCAGTGCAATTGTGTCCCGAGTGTGAAGTAAGGAGAGGCAGGAAATGGCGGAGATTAAGATACCGGAATATACAAAAGAAGAATTGAAAGAGCTGCGCAAGTCGCGCACAGGTATGCCTGAGCAGGATGCGAAAGCGCGCGGCGGAAACTTTGAAGAAGTCACCCTGGGCTATAGCGCCGAAGACGCGATGCGCGAGGCGAACCGCTGTCTGTTCTGCGCGAAGCAGCCGTGTGTCGCCGGCTGCCCGGTCGAGGTGCCGATATCGGAGTTTATCAAAAAGGTCAAGGAAGGCGATTTTATCGGCGCGGCCAAGGAGATCAAGACGAAAAATCCGCTTCCGGCGGTCTGCGGCAGGGTTTGCCCGCAGGAGAGCCAGTGCGAGGCGCTTTGCACGCTGATAAAGAAGAACGAAGCGGTCGCCATCGGTCGCCTCGAGCGCTTCGTCGCCGATTACGAGCGCGAGCATGGCGGAAGCAACAACGGCGAAGTGGTAGCACCTAAGCCTTCCGGTTTCAAGGTCGCGGTCGTCGGCTCCGGCCCGGCCGGCCTCGTCGTCGCGGCCGACCTCGCGAAGATGGGCCACAAGGTCACCATCCTTGAGGCGCTCCACAAAGCCGGCGGCGTGCTCGTCTACGGTATCCCGGAGTTCAGGCTTCCGAAAGCAATCGTTCAATCCGAGGTCGACGGTATCAAGGCGCTTGGGGTAGACCTAAAGGTCAACGCGGTCGTCGGCAAGATGAGCACCATCGATGAGCTGCTCGCCGACTTCGACGCGGTCTTTATCGGCTCCGGCGCGGGCCTGCCGATGTTTATGAATATCCCCGGCGAGAACCTAAACGGTGTTTACTCGGCAAATGAGTTCTTGACCAGGACCAACCTGATGAAAGCTTACCTCTTCCCGGAGTACGATACGCCCATCCAGAAAGGCCGGCACGTCGCGGTCGTCGGCGGCGGAAATGTCGCCATGGATGCGGCGAGAACCGCTCTGCGCCTCGGCGCCGAGAAGGTATACCTCGTATATCGACGCTCGATGGAGGAGCTTCCCGCGCGCGCCGAAGAGGTCCACCACGCGATAGAGGAGGGTATCGACTTTAGGCTTCTCAACAACCCGACCGAAATTGTCGGCGAAGGCGGCTGGGTTCGCGGCATGAAGTGCGTCAAGATGGAACTCGGTGAGCCGGATGAGTCCGGCAGGCGTCGCCCGGTCGAGATCCCCGGTTCGGAGTATATCCTCGAGGTCGATACCGTCGTCATGTCTATCGGCACCAAATCGAATCCGATTATCCCGGATTCGACCCCCGACCTGGAACTCAACAAGTGGGGCTATATCACAGCGGATGAGAACGGCGCGACCTCGAAGCCGGGCGTTTACGCGGGCGGCGATATCGTCACCGGCGCGGCGACGGTCATCCTCGCAGCCGGCGCGGGTCGCACAGCGGCAAACGCCATCCACGAGTATTTGACGAGCAAGGTCAAGAAGTAAAAGGCCTGTTTAGAAAAGCATAAAGCGCAAAGAGCCCGCCGCCGGGCTCTTTCGTTTATCCGGCCCCGGTATTGGGAAGATACCATCTGTATTGGCTTCATGAAAGGGGGAAGACCGCATGGCACAATTACGGCTCTTGAGAAGGTCGCCTATGAACGCCGGGGAGCAACTCCGGGAGCGCGC
The DNA here is from genome assembly GCA_018333515.1 of Actinomycetota bacterium. Taxonomy (NCBI): domain Bacteria; kingdom Bacillati; phylum Actinomycetota; species Actinomycetota bacterium. The sequence goes on along the minus strand of JAGXSZ010000012.1, from coordinate 41,112 downwards.
CCAGGAGCTGCTGGGCTTGGCGCGCGACAGGAATCTTCTGATGTTCGCGCTCGTCTCCGTCTCATCCTTTACGATGGGAGTGCTCTTTGGCATGATGACGGCTCCATCGAGCGGCTCCGAGATGCGAGGCCGCATCGGCGAGCGGGCATCCGGGGCGATGGAGAGCGTCCGGTCGATAGCACGGAAGAAGGGCGAGGAAATCGCCGAGGAGGCCGAGCGCATAGCATAGCGCCCGCGAATCCAACGAACAACGGCGCCAACGACACAGCTATATAGCGATTTGTACTGAGAAGCTGCGGGAGCTTGAGCCGCAGCTTTTCTTATATATAACTCAGCCAACATACGACGAAAAGCTTGTGCAATTCCGGCAACTACTGCTATAATTATGTTTCAAACCCTGAAGGCTTAATGCCCTATCCTTTGAGCGATATACATAATGACGGTCGAGAGGGGCTACGATTATGGCGAATCGCATAACCGGGCGTGAAAAGCAAATCCTAGGATTGATCTGCGAAGGCCTGACAAACAAAGAAATCGCGCACGAACTCGACCGAAGCATACACACAATAAACAACCATCTGAAGAAGGTTTTTGCCAAGCTCGACGTGAAGGATCGCTTTGAGGCGATTGCGTTGGCAAAGAAAAACGGCTTCTTTGATTAATGTGAGTATTAAGCCGGAAGAGCAACAACCAGCCACGTGACCGAAGCGCCCTCTTCTTTTCGCTAAATCTTAACCATGAGAGCGATTTCATTTAATGCGTCAATAAGGCTTATGGGCTCTGCTGATTCCACCTCAATGGATACATGTTTGTGAGATGGAAATGTTGGCAGGTGGCGATAGTGGGGCACATTATCCCAGCGAACGATGAGCTTATTCTTTGCATCCATGTAATGGAAACGATAGCGGCGCCTGTCTAATAGCAGCATTTCTGAAAAATCAAGGACCGATCCATCGATAAAACTCAGTCTTCCCTTGATGGACTCAATTCCTAAAAGCTCATCTTCTTCAAAATCAATTTCAACGGTTGAGATTATCGGGGCAATCTCCGACAATTTTTCCTGGACTTGAAGAAAGTAGGCTCTCATAGACTAATTTTCTCTACTTCTTTAAGCTCCTGTTTCGTTAAATTGGCTGCGTCGGCGAGGTATTCCCACTCAAGAAGGTACGCCTCATCTCCAAGTTCGCCTGCATTGTATTTCTTCAGGAATTCACGGGTAGACATGTTATACTTTTCTTCAAATCTCTTTAAGCGTTCTTTATATTGCTTCAGTTTGAAGTTTAAAGTCTTCTTTTTCATTTCAAGTCCTGATTTTATGATTGGAATTTCTTCTTTTCTGATCTGCATGAAACAATTCACCCCACCAAAGATTGACCGACTATTCTATTATGATACACCAGCAGTGTGCTATTTCGAATAGTTTAACGACGGTATGGGCGCACTCGCTGTCTTAATTATTAAGACTAGTCAGCGGAGCCGGAATCCGACCCCCGCGCCGCACAAACCCCGCCGAGGAGAACTCGCTTACCCGCATGACCGGGGCGCTGCCCAGAAGGCCGCCGTAGTCTACCGTTTCGCCCGCCGCTTTGCCCGGTGCCGGGATGATGCGTACCCCCGCCGCCTTGTGGTTTACGACCGCTATCGCCATCTGGTCGGCGATGATGCCGGCAATCGTCTCGACCGGCGTGTCGCCGGGGATGACGACCATATCCAAGCCGACCGAGCAGACCGCTGTCATCGCCTCGAGTTTCTCGATATTCAAAGCGCCGACCGCAACCGCTTCGGCCATCGCCAAATCCTCGCTGACCGGGATGAACGCGCCCGATAGCCCGCCCGTCGACGAGGTCGCCATCGCCCCGCCTTTTTTGACGGCGTCGTTTAAGAGCGCGAGCGCGGCTGTCGTTCCGGGTGCGCCGCAGCGCTCGACGCCCATCGCCTCGATTATTTGCGCGACGCTGTCGCCAGGCGTCGGGGTAGGGGCGAGCGAGAGGTCGACCACGCCTTGCGTCGCGCCGAGGAGCGCCGCCGATTCGCGCCCGATAAGCTCTCCCATCCGGGTTATTTTAAAGGCGGTCTGTTTGATAAGCTCGGCCACCTTCATGAGGTCGACGTCGGGGTACTTGGCGAGCATCGCCCGCACCACACCGGGGCCGCTGATGCCGACATTTATCACCCGGTCGGGCTCGCCGAAGCCGTGGTAAGCGCCGGCCATGAAGGGGTTGTCCTCGGGGATGTTCGCGAAGACGACCAGCTTGCCGCAGCCGATACCGTCGCGCTCGCGGGTCAGCTCCGCCGTCTCTTTGATGACTACGGACATCTTCAAGACCGCGTCCATGTTGATGCCGGCCTTGCTGGAGGCGACATTAATCGACGAGCAGAGGCGCTCGGTCGTCGAGAGCGCTTTCGGGATGGAGGCGATGAGGCGCGTGTCGCCCGGTGTCTCTCCTTTGTGGACGAGCGCGGTGAAGCCGCCTATAAAATCGACGCCTATCTCCCTGGCCGCCCTATCCAAGACTTTAGCTATGGGGGTGTAGTCTTCGAGGTCGCTCGATTCGGCTATCGCCGATATCGCCGAGACCGAGACCCGCTTGTTGACGATGGGTATGCCGTATTTATTCTGCAGCGATTTCGCGACCGCTACAAGGTTTCCGGCGGAGGAGATGATTTTGTCGAATATATTCTTCAGGAGCCTGTCGCCGTCGGGGTCGCAGCAGTCGCGCAAGCTGATACCCATGGTAACGGTCCTAATATCGAGCGTCTGCTCTTGTATCATCTCAATTGTTTCGCGTATTTCCTCAGGATGAATCAACATCCGCGCCGCCCCCTAAACCCTGTGCATGAATCGGAAGATATCTTCGTGCCGGACGGTTATCTTCAGCCCGAGTTCGTCGCCGACCGCGCTCAGTTTATCCTGCAGGTCGCCGATGGATATCTCGTTTTCATCGATCGTGACCAGCATTATCATCGTAAAGAAGTCTTGCATGATGGTCTGGCTGATATCGTCGATGTTGACGTTGTTCTCGGCGAGCACCCGGCTGACGCCCGCGACTATGCCTACGCGGTCTTGTCCCAACACCGTAACGATAGCCCTGCTCTTCATCCTTGCCTCCCTAAGATAGCCGGCGGCGCATATATTCATTCGGCTGCTGTTGTTGTTGCGGTGATGCCGGACCGTCGCAAACGCAGCGATCCGTGATGCCGCTCGGTATAAGCTACTTTAAACCAAACCTACCTTTATGACAATGGCAAAAGGCGAAGGCAGAGGCGCGACAAAACTTCATTTTACTCCCGCCGCGTTGTATGATAATTCTCGGGGAATACAATGGTTGAGATAGTCAGGATAAACGTCGGCGACATAGTTACGCTCAAGAAACAGCACCCCTGCGGGGTCAACGAGTGGGAGATTACCAGGCTCGGTATGGATATCGGGCTTACCTGCCGTGGCTGCGGGCGCAAAGTGCGCCTGATCAGGTACGATTTCGACCGCCGGTTTCGCGGTTTTATCGAGCGCGCGCAAACGCAAGATACCGCCGACCCGGGGTCCGTCGAGGGGTAGTGTTAGCCCTGCGGCTCGCCGTATAGCTGCGCGGGCAAAGGTTTTCACGTCCGATCGTTTCCAACATGAGTGTTCGCGAGCGTATTCCGGGGCGAACTGTTCTCGCTAAGATTGCCCCTTAACCAACCTATAAAAATCACATTCTATGCAACTGGCTAATTTTTGCGCGAAGGTGCCCTGCACTTTTCCGCCGCACATCGTCCCGGCGACCCGCCAGCATTCACGGCCATTAGCCGGATAGGCGGGACAATCGTTCGATAAGTTCCGTCCGCACTTTTTCATCTCCCAGCAGTTCACTCGGCTCACTCCTTCAATTACTACCAATAATTCGGGGGTTTGGATACTCAGGACTCCTATCGGTTGCTACAAATAATACCTTTAACCTATTTGAGCGGGGATAATGCTTTTGTGAAACCGCTAAACGTCATATGAAATTATTAGTATAAATGGTTTAAGGGGGCATTTTGCTGCGGGGACGCCCGCCCGTCGGTGAGGATACCCGCGATTTTCGCGCGGGATAAAAATTTTTCTCGACTTAGAAGGAATCGCGTCTGCTTTGGCGTATTTATGCAAAAGAACATTGGTGCAAAAGATTTACTATTGAAAGGGGCGCTCCTGTTGAAGAAGTTTCCGGCTTTGGCCATATCAGCACTGATCGTCCTCGCGGCAGGCGTACCAGACGCTCTTGCCGCGAGCTGGCCGATGTTTCAGTATGACGCGCAGCGCAGCGGCTCGAACGCAAGCGCGCGAATCAGGCCGCCGTTAAAGTCGACATGGGTCAAAGGGCCGCAAACTTCGCCCGGCGAAAGGCGAACCAGACCGGTCATAGCCGACGGGGTTGTCTATGCGGGACAGCGATGGAGCACCTACGACCTTATTCCGCGGACGATAAACCACGGACAACTCCAGGCGATATCGATGGAGAACGGAAAACCGCTCTGGACCGCACCAGACGTATTTGTCGCCGGCACCCCGGCGCTCGCAAACGGGATGGTCTATGCCGGAACCGATGATGGGCGCTTGCTTGCGCTAGGCGCCGCCGACGGCGTTGTTCGCTGGTCGGTCGATGTGGGCGGCAGACCGAATTCACCCGCGATATACGGGCATCGCTTGTATGTGACGACAGCGAACGGAAGGCTGTGCGCCCTAGACGGCGCGACCGGCGCCGGCATCTGGAGTATCGAGCGCTCCAAGGTGTTGTCGGCCCCCGCGCTTCTCGACGGCATGGTGGTAGTCGGCGGCTCCGAACTCGCGGCATTCGACGCGCGCGACGGGCGCTTCGAGTGGTCGTTCGGCGATGGCGGCTCATACTCCATGCCGACCCTGAGCGCGACGTCGGTCTATGTTTCGACTCCGTATACGCTCTACCGGATAGACCGCGAAAAAGGCACCGTGGTCTGGAGCCGCTTTACCGGTGATAACTATGGGGCGACGGCATCGATTACGCTTGACGGCTCGACGCTTTACTGGGGCACGGTTACCGCCATAGACGCGGAAAACGGCCAGACGAAGTGGACTTTTAACTCGAAGAACAGTGTTGTCGGGGCATCGGTCGCGCCGGCGAACGGCTTCGTCTTCGTCGGCTCCAGCCACCATCATAAACAGGCCCTCGACCATTCGGATGGCCGCCTTTACGTGTTAAACGCCGCGACCGGCGAGCTGGTTTGGGAGTATTTGGCCGGGTTGCGCTACGGCGATTGGTACGGTATCGACCCGTCGCCGGCGATTGCCGGGGACTCGGTCGTGCTCAATCTGAGCACCATGCAGCTCGCATGTTTTACCGAGACTCAACCCGAACCGTTGCCGCTGCCGGTGACGGCGAGCACGGGCGTTATTAATCCATACGATTGCGAAGCCGGACAAGCGACCATCGCGTTTATGCTCGATGCTCCGGCGACGGTTACGGTCGACGTCCTCGATTCACACGGCAAGCCGGTCCGCCGTCTGGTCGATAACGTTCAATATGACGCCGGCGAACATAAAGTTACGTGGTACGGTATTATCGACTTTCCCGAAATGGTCGACGCGGGTCTCGCGGCCGCTTTCGGGGATAAGGGTGTTCTTATAGCACCCGATGGCGATTATGCGTTGCAGGTCTTGGCGCAAACCGGCGACGGCCGGAAGTACCGGGGCGGCGCGGCGGTGCGGGCGGCGTCCGATATTTAGCGAAAAAGCGGGCTTATGTATAGCCAAACGTGAGTCGGCGCTTGGCGAAAAAGCGGGTTTATGTTTAGCCAAAGGTGAACTAGTGTTTAATAAAAAAGCGGGTTTATGTATCGCCGAAGGCGAATAGGCGTTTAGTGAGGAGATGGGGTTGGTGACGGATGATATTTAGGAAGGACGAGAGAGCATTTAATAAAGCGACAGGGGTTGTCTTTTTGGTTCTGCTGGCGGCGCTTTTGCTCGTTGCCGGCTGCGGCCGAAAACAGGATGTCAGTTTCGGCTATAGCTTTACGATCTCTCCGAAGAAGGGCGAAGTCTTAAAGGACGTAACGGTCTACCTGCCGTTCCCGACCAAAGAGGGCAAGCCGACGCAGGAGATATTCGACGCGTTGACGCGGGATTATGAGGAGTATCGGGTCAAAGAGTTTCCAGACTCCAAGATATCTCTCGTCGATACCGAACATGGCATGATGCTAAAGGTCTATGTGCCGGAGCTTCGGAAGCAAAGCTATCATCTTGGCGGCGGCTACGGTTACGAGGAACCGTATTCCGAGAAGCAGATTGCGCCGCATTTCATGTTGAGCCCAAGAAAAAACGTTCGAGAGCTGCCCGGCGGATATGGCCACATAAGCGATACCTATGTTTACGCGGACTTTAAGGGCGGTGAAGAGCTTGGTTTAGCTCTCGAGTACTCTATCAAGATAATGTCCTCCCCGCTCTTTCCGCTCGATTATGTTCCGGAGGATGGGTGTACCACATATTTGGGTTTCGAAGAGCCTCCAACGGAATCCGGCAGTCGCGTAAAATACGTCAACCGGCGGGGATGGTCTAAGATGCCTTTGTCCAACACCAGCTATGATGGAGAATGGTATGAAAAAGAATAGGACGAGAGGTTTTGCGTGCCCGGTCTTAGCCCTGGCTTTGGCACTAGTCCTTTGCTTGAACGGAACGGCGGCGGCCTGGAGCGGGATTACGCATTATCATATCAACCGCTCGGTCGGTATCGAGCCGGCGGCGGCTTTCGGGATGAGCGGAACCGGCCCGGACATGATTATCGAATGGACCGGGCGCGGCCCTTCTATCCCGGATGAAAAGGGGAGACGTCAGAATTGGTCGGATTATTTCCATTCTCCCAATCCAAAGATAACCGGCCAATCGAGACCCGTCGCGGATAAACCCAACTTCGGTTATCTCATGCTCAAAGTCTCAGGAAAAAACGGCTCCGTCTCCGACGAAGAGCGGGCGCGGGCGCTCGGCTGGGGCGGTCACATCGCGGCCGACTGGGTCGCGCACAGCGACAACCTATTCCCGATTTGCCCGAAAGGCACTCGCGGTGAGAAAAAGCACTTTATCGGAGAGTGCCTCTACGATATATACTCGTTTATCACGCGTGGGCCCATGTATCAACCGCTATCGGTCTCGTTTGTCTTCGACGACCGTCAGATATACAAGGCGCTCTTTAATTACAGGCTTATAGCTATCCACGAAAGCACTATAGATGATGATGACGAAGATAAACCAAGCGATAGGGAATTAAAGCAAAAAACTCTTAAAACAACCCTCCCCAAATCCTTCATACGCGGTCGCATGCTGCGCTGGTCTTTGAAGATGGCGCTCGTTCAATTCGCGTACGCGAAAAGCCCGGTAGCAACAGACCCGGCCAAACGGCTGAAATTTCTGACAGCCATGCGGAAAAAGCAGGCGGAGAGTAATCTGGCCCTGTCCGAAACGGCGGTCTATGCCTGGACGAATGTGCCGACGCCACGGGGCGGCATACCCGATTTTGCCCGCCAGGTCGTGCCGTATTACAAGAAGCCCCTCATGGCCGTGCCGGCGGGGCTATCCTTGAGCGGAGCCGCCTTCAAGGCCGCAACGATTAATCCGGATGAAGATTGGGCTAGCCGTCAAACCAACAGTATCTCCGCCGGCGAAGAAGACGCGCTTCTCTGGGATGCGATTATCGACAGCGCCCGCGCGAAGGGTCTCATAGCGATAGTCGAGACGGAGACGCTGGAAGGTCGCTATAGCGTAAACGTCTCGGTCATCGATGAGCGAGGACTTATGGATGAGGTTGTCGGGACGATTGAGCGCATACGAAGAGCCCCTCGGGCTGTTCTGGAAAAGACTCTTGATAGAGGGTGAAACCGACCCGGAGCGTCTCGCCGACCTTTCCGGACCGACTATTACCGATCTTTTCCCTATAGCGGGTTCTTTTATCAATTCGTCGGTGCCGGAGGTGCGCGTAAAAATCGTAGAAGACCCGTTTGGCACCGGTGTCGACACAGAGAGCGTCACGTTTACCATAGACGGCGCAGAAGCGGCACCGCGCTTCGTCGACGGCTTTGCCGCTTACCGACCGCAAACTATTCTTGCCGACGGCGTACATCGGGTTGTAGTCTCAGCGCGTGACCTTGCCGGCAACAAGGGCGGCACGTCATGGACTTTTACCGTCGATACCGTTGGCCCGAAGCTCTGTTATAGTGTCAAGAACCGCGTTATAAACAGTAGCAGGCCGCGCGCAGAAGTGCTGGTCTTGCCCGATGAGCCGGTCAGATACGTCGTGAGAGTCCATCCCATAGTCGGAGGCTATCCCGTTTACGGCACCGTCCTTTATGAGAGCGAGTTGCCAACGGTCGGCGCCGGGCAGAGGCGAATTCTTTGGAGCGGCGTGGGCACCGTCGGTAATAGGGTCGCGGCGGGCGATTATATTATGCGCATTATCGCGTATGACCGAGCGGGGAACAGCAGGGCGTTTAGGGTAAACGTCAAAGTCGAGAAGAGCGGCTAAAAAGGCTTGCACAGCCGAGAACGTCATGATAGTATCTAAAACATAAAAGCACTAAAACATATTAGCGCTAACACATATATAATGGAGGGGCGCCGTTGTGAATCGAAAATATGCTTTTTTTGGCTACGCGTTATTGCTGTTGTTTACTTTGCCGACCCCGGCAGCGTTGGCGGGCGTTTACCTCTCGTGGCCGACCGACGGGGCGATCATAACTCCCTTCAGCCCCGGCGAGCATCGCGGAATAGATATCGCGGCGGCGGTCGGCAGCCGGATAGCGGCTGCGGAAGAGGGGGTCGTTTATTGGGTCGGCCGGACTCCGCGCGGCGAGCCGTGCGTCTCAATCGACCACCCCGACGGGCATTCGACCTCTTACTTTCCCGTCGAAGCGGGCGTGGCGAAGGGCCAAAACGTAGCCAAGGGTGCCGTCATCGGAGCCTTGAGCGCCGATGGAGACCCCTCGAGCGAGGAGCCCCATCTTCACTTCGGGCTTTTCGAGACGGCAACCCGTGACGACAAGCGCTATTTGAACCCGCAGGATTATTTGACGGCTCGCATTGCCGAGCCGGCGTCGGATATCCAACCCGTGCCGGCTGCGGGGCAGACCGGTCCCCGGGCCGGCGCTGAAGCGCCGCGCACCACCGAGGCTCCGGTCGAGCAAAGCGCCGTCGTCCAAACGGTGGCGGCAGCGGTGGGTTTGCCCGCGGCGGCCACCGCGACCACGTCGGGCGCGGCGCCCCAGGGTGTTACGTCCCAAACCGGCATGCCCGAGCAGCAATTTAGCCGGGCGCCGCAAACAGGTACGCCCGGCCAGCCACAAATCGAAGCGCCGTCGACCACTATCCGGTTGGCGGAACTACCGTCGAACATCGCTGCTTTAGCGTCGGCAAAGACCCAGGCTGCGCAAGAAGTAATCAATGGCGGCACTCGAGTGCTTCCTTCCGTTCCCGCAGTACAAAAAAGCGCAAGCGTCTCTTACGCCGGCAAGCTCGAACAAGCCGCATCGGACGGGTCTACATCCAGTTACCGGGGGTCGGTTGTGCCGCAAAACATACCCCAAGCATTGCCGAATATAGTGCTGTCCGGCTCAACTCGGGTCGGCCGGGCGGCTGTTAAATCTCAACGTGTATCAGAGCTGCAAACAGTAAGCACTAGAGCGGGTCCAAATCCGTTCAGCGCAAAAGAGGCGGACCTGCGGGCTGCGCGTCCACCAGCTCCGGCGACCGCCGGACGGGCGAGCGAAACCGCACCCGCCTCGACCGTGTCGAAGCGCGCCGTATTCAAGTCGAAACTCCTCCCCGACTTGGTCTTAGCCTTCGCGCTGACCTTTACCGCCATAGCGAGTTTCCGTTTCGCCCGGCGTGTTAAGAAACCGGCGCTGTCAGCTTTGACGGAGGCGCCTGCGATAAGCGCATTCGCGGCTTAATGTAAGGCTCTGCCCTGGATTCCGCAAAGACGCGCGTAGTGAGAAAATCGCCAATGTCGGCGATTTGACGAATCCTTCCGCGGGAGTCTGGGAGGGCATATGGAAGTTCGCCCATTCTAGCGATTAATTGTGGCGCTCGACAGTGGTTTATATATAGGCCGGCGTGGTGGAAACAGCGAAAAGCATGCTTCGTGGTCGCATGGTTTGCGTTCGAGAAAATATGCTCGAAAATATGCTCGGGTAGCATCTTGCTAAACCCCCATGTAGCTGCTATAATTGTTAGGTTCCATACTCCTGCTTCAGCTCAACTGAAGCCGTTAGCCCGAGGGAGGTGAAAAAGTGAGGAACTACGAATGCATGGTCATTCTCGAGCCCGCTTTGGAAACAGATGCGCTCGATGCTTTGATCGCCAAGTTTTCCGATGTCGCTGTAAAAAACGGCGGTAAAATCGAGAATGTAAACAAATGGGGAAAACGCCGCCTTGCCCATCAAATTGGTCAAAACACCGACGGCTTTTATGCCGTCTTCGACCTTCTAGGTGAAAATCAAACCATTAGCGAGCTAGACCGTATCCTTAAGATAACAGATGGAGTCATTCGTCATATGATTATCCGTCAAGGAAAGTAGGGGGAAACATGGCTAGTTTGAACAAAGTATTTCTTATAGGGAATCTGACAAGAGACCCTGAACTAAGGTTTACGCCGAGCGGGACGGCTGTCGCCAACATCGGCATAGCCGTAAACAACAGGTACCAGGATAATAGCGGTAATTGGGTCGATGAGCCGAATTACTTTACTGTTGTCGCATGGGGACGGCAAGCCGAACTCTGCAACGAGCACCTGCGTAAAGGCTCACCGGTACTTGTGGAGGGCAGGCTGCGGTGGCGCTCTTGGGAGGCGCCGGACGGCCAGAAGCGCTCCGTGGTGGAGGTTGTCGCCAACCGGGTACAGTTTCTCAACAAGGCCGCCGGTCGCGGCGAGGAATCAATGGCCGAAAGCGCCGAGGCCGACCTCCAAGCGCTCGGCGAAGGCGATTTCGACGATATCCCATTTTAATAGGAGAGGATTTGCATGGCAGATTACGTTAGAAAACCCAGGCGGAAGTACTGCGGTTTCTGTAAGGATAAAATCGATTATATCGATTTCAAAGACACGAACCTGTTGCGGCGCTTCATGAGCGACCGCGGCAAAATCAGGCCGCGCAGGGTGACCGGCACCTGTGCTCAGCACCAGCGCGACTTGTCGATTGCGATAAAGAGGGCGCGCGAAATGGCGCTCATTCCCTATTCCCAGAAGCAGTAGTAGACGCGGCAAAGAACGGGGCTCAAGCATAGAGCCCCGTTTGGCGACTCGGTCGCTTGCAGATTTTGCATGTCTTTCCGTTGCGCAAGCAAATGCCGTCGGCACGCGGGATAAAATCGACGAGAGGGTATACTTATGCTAAGATTATAGATTCAAGAATGCTTGAATTATCGGGGAGTCGGAACTAAAAACCGCACGTAGTCAACGTGTTTCAGTAGTAGCACGTACATGGTTGGGTGTGCGGTCCCGGTGCCGGCTTCGATTTAAAAATATCGCTTAAGAATTATTTTAAATGTATGTTGGAGGAGAAGATGAAGGTAATCCTTAAAGAGACCGTGGGCGGTCTCGGCAGAATCGGCGAGGTGGTCGAAGTTGCCAGAGGCTATGCCCAGAATTACCTCGTTCCCAGGGGAATGGCCGTCGTGGCTACGCCCGGAACGCTAAAGGACTGGGAGCACAAGAAGGCGACGACCTCTAAGAGGCAAGCCCATGAGCTTTCGGAAGCGCAAGAACTTGCGGATAGCATCAAGGATAAAGAGGTCACAGTCGAAGCGAAAGCGGGCGAGGGCGGCAAGCTCTATGGCTCGATTACCGCGAAAGAGGTCGCGGAGGCTATTACGGCGCAGCTTAAAATCGAGGTCGATAGAAAGAAAGTCGATATCGCCGGCGCAATCAAAGAACTCGGCTTGCATCCGGTAACGGTAAAGATCTATCCGGGCGTCGAGGCCGTCGTATCGATAAATGTAGTCTCAGCCAAAGAGGGGTAATGAAAGCGGCAGATAGACCGCATCATCTTGCGCAGTTCGACAGGGTTCCGCCCCATAATCTCGAGGCGGAACAATCGTTGCTCGGCGCGATGCTTATCTCAAGCGATGCCATCGCCGAAATATTCGAGGACATCAAAGCCGATGACTTCTATTCCGAAGCCCACCGGCGCGTCTTTGAGACGGCGGTCGATCTCTACGCCAAAGGAGACCCTGTCGACCCGATAACCCTGGCGGAATCGCTATCGTCGAAGGGCTATCTCGAGTCGTGCGGGGGAAAATCATATATTCACACGCTCGTAAGCTTAGTGCCGAGCGCGGCGAACGCCAAGTATTATGCTAAGATAGTCGAGCGCAACGCAACACTGCGCTCGCTTATCAAAGTATCGACCGAGATAGCGGCGCTCGGCTATGAAGGCCCCGAAGACGTCGACGGCTTGATAGACCGGGCCGAAAGCCTGATTTTCGCCATCGCCCACAAGCGCATGGCCGAGAAGTTTATCGCCATCAAAGACCTTCTCAAAGAAGGCTTTGAGGTCGTCGAGCAGCTTTTCGAAAAGAAAGAACAAATCACCGGCACCCCGACGGGCTTCGCCGACCTAGACCAGCTTCTCGCCGGCATTCACCCCGGCGACCTTATCATCGTAGCGGCGCGCCCCGCAATGGGCAAGACCGCGTTCGCGCTCAATCTCGCCGCGAACATGGGCCTCGACAACCTGCCCGTAGCCGTATTCAGCCTTGAGATGAGCAGGCAGCAGCTAGTCCAGCGTATGATGTGTTCTGAGGCGCGCATCGATAGCCACCGCTTGAGGACCGGCCAGCTCAGGGATGAGGACTGGTCGAAGCTCTCGGGAGCGGTCGGGCGGCTGGCGGAGACGCCCATCTACATCGACGACACCCCAAGCATCGGTATTATGGAGGTCAGGGCCAAGGCCCGGCGCCTTTTTGCGCGCCATTCGCCGGGGGCTATCGTCGTCGACTACTTACAGCTTATGCAGTCGTACCGCCGGGTTGAAAACCGCCAGCAAGAGATTGCCGAGATTTCTCGTGGTTTGAAGATACTCGCCAAGGAACTCGGCGTCCCCGTCATCGCGCTCTCGCAGCTCTCAAGAGCCGTCGAGCACCGCAGCGACAAACGCCCACAACTCTCCGACCTGCGCGAATGCGTTACCGGAGATACGCTAGTTGTTCTTACCGACGGACGCCGCGTCCCGATACGAGACCTGGTCGGCACAGAACCAGACGTGCTCGCTATCTCACCGGATGGCGACATCATCTCGGCAAGAAGCGATAAGGTATGGTCGGTTGGTGTGAGGCCTGTTTTTAAGGTGAAGTTGGCAAGCGGAAGGGAGATTCGTGCTACGGAAAAACATCGCCTGCTTGGTTTGGAAGGTTGGAAACGCATAGGTGAATTGTCCGTAGGCGATAGATTAGCCATAGCTCGCGAGATTCCGGAGCCTGTTGACACGGTTGAGTGGCCGGATGAACGCATAGCGCTGTTAGGTCAGCTGATTGGTGATGGTAGCTATCTTTCGGGTCAGCCGATGAGATATGCGACCGCGTCGGAAGATAATAGCCGTTTAGTAAAGTTTACGGCTGAGGAAGAATTTGGAGCCGAAGTCAAAAGATATAAAGGTCGAGGGCAATGGCATCAGCTTCTAATAAGCGGCAACGGCAATCGTTGGGCACCCGCCGGTGTTAACGCATGGTTGAGGGAACTCGGGGTATTTAACCAACGGTCGCACGAGAAGCGCATCCCACAGGAGGCGTTCAAACTATCCAATCGGCAAGTCGGCCTGTTGCTCAGACATCTTTGGGCGACGGATGGCGCAATACATGTTAGAAAGACCAATCAGAGAGGCAGCGCTAGCGTTTTCTTTAGCACCTCTAGCAGGCTTCTAGCAGAAGATGTCGCATTCCTCCTGCTGAGATTAGGAATTGTTGCAAGGATACGGAAAGCCCAGCAAGGAACATCACGCCCCTGGTACAACGTTTGTGTATCGGGTGTCGATGACCAGCTGTGCTTCTTGGAGAACGTGGGAGCTTTTGGACCACGGGTAGGGCCGGCGGATAAGCTGTTCCAGTATTTGCGCTACAAAACTCCAAATACGAACGTAGATACATTGCCGATGGAGATTTTTGCCCATGTTAAGCAAGGAATGGCGGATCAAGGAATAAGCGGTTGTGCAATGGCACGAATGCGTGGCTTAACCCATGGAGGAAGCGTCTATTTCGATTATGCTCCTTCCAGAGCCATAATAGCTCAGTATTCTGAACTTCTCGATGATGATTGGCTTCGGACACATGCAACCAGCGATCTTTTCTGGGACACTGTCGTTCGCGTCGAGCCGGATGGAGAAGAGGAAACATACGATTTGACCGTACCAGGACCATCAAATTGGCTGGTAGATGGGGTTGTTAGTCACAACAGCGGAGCTATTGAACAGGACGCAGACATCGTGATGTTTATCCACCGCAACATCTACGGCAACCCCGACGATATCGACGCCATGGAAGAACGGGGCACCGCAGAGATTGTCGTCGCCAAGCACAGGAACGGTCCCGTAGGCGTCGTGCGCCTCGCGTTCCTCGAACACTACACCAAATTCGCCGACCTCGCGAAGAACAGCTAAGCGAGCATTTCCTTTTCAAAGATTGACGGTCAAGCACACGATCGATACTCCAGCATCTCTGAAAAAGAGTATTGCGATTATACCGAGATTCTTATATGCCGCAGGCACACTTTTGATGTGGTATAATTCATACTTAGGAGGAGGATGAATTATGCACGCAGTAAAAAAAGAAGTCAGCGATCTTTTATCTCGCTTGCCGGATGACTGCACGATTGAAGACGTCCAATATCATCTTTACGTTTTGCAGAAGATCGAGCGTGGTCTTGATGATGCTAAAGAAGGTCGCACCCATACACAGCAGGAAGTCGAAGCGCGGATGTCGGAATGGCTCGAGAAGTAGTCTGGTCAGCAGAAGCTGTTGCTGATATCGAAGCACTCGCTAACTATATCGCGAGGGATTCTGCCGCATATGCCACCTCATTTGTTCAAGAGATATTAGATTCCAGTAAAACGCTCAGTTCGTTTTCTAAGAGAGGGCGCATCGTTCCCGAACTCGATGATTCTAGCGTTCGTGAGCTTTTAATAAGAGATTACAGGATCATCTACCACGTTGAGAAATCCCGTATTATAATATTAGGCCTCATCCACGGCAGCCGAGATCTAAACAAACCATGGAAGAGTAAATAAAAATGCAATGCTCACCTTTCGCTATCTTCGCCAATAATATCCCAAACGCGATTTCCCAATCCAAGCGCGCGTCCTTTCATGATGCGGCGGCGAAAGCGGTGCGGCCGACCTTAGGCTAAACCGCCACAGCCAAGCTGGGCTTTTGAGTCCGGTTTTCTTGACTTTGACTGGCCGTTTAGCTATGCTGGTTACGCGCTTGTTCACAAGTATCGTGGCTGGTGCGAGGCTTGATTTTATCCGAAAGCGACTTTGGGATAGGTCGAGAGGTGGCTGTGTCTAAAGGCGCAGGCACAATAATGGACCGGTAGGACTCAGATAGACGGCGGGATTTTAGCGTTGAGGCTTCGGGTGGCCTTCTGTTTGAGTTTTTTTGTGCGCGTAAGGGTGTGAGCGATGGCGGATTATGATGTCATCATAGTCGGCAGTGGGCCGGCCGGTATCTTTGCAGCTCTAGAGCTTGCCAAGGAAGGCGAACCCAGAGTTCTGATACTCGAGAAGGGTCCCGACGTCGAAAAGCGGGACTGCTTAGAACGGTCTACCGGGAAATGCGCCCATTGTAAACCTTGTCGTATCACCTCGGGTTGGGGCGGCGCCGGAGCGTTCAGCGACGGCAAGCTGACTCTCTCAACCGAGATTGGGGGATGGCTCGGAGATTACGTCGGCGACGACGAACTCGCGCGTCTTATCGACTATGCGGACCACGTCTATCGCGAATTCGGCGCTACGAGCGAGGTCCACGGGACCAACGACGAGAATATCAGGCAGTTGCAAAGCCGGGCGCTCCTGGCCGATATGCGGCTCATTGCGATGAAAGTCCGCCACATGGGGACCGACCGTTCTTACGATATCATCAAGTTGATGAGGGACCGGCTCGATGCGCACGTTGACATAAGGACCGGAACACCGGTCGAGAACCTGCTGACCGAGGATGGGCGCGTAACCGGTGTTCGAACCGCCGACGGTGAGGAGATAACGGGCCGCTATGTAATAGCCGCACCCGGCAGGGAGGGCGCCGACTGGCTCAGCGCCGAAGCGAGAAGGCTCGGTTTATCGGTTGTGAACAATGCCGTTGACATAGGGGTTCGCGTCGAGGTTCCCGCCGCGGTCATGGAGCCCCTGACCAAAGAACTCTACGAGCCGAAGCTCATTTACAACACGAAGTCGTTCGAGGACCGGGTGCGCACGTTCTGCGTCTGCCCGTATGGCGTGGTAGCCTCCGAGGCCGTCGATGGCGTGATAACCGTAAACGGCCATAGCTATGCCGAAAAAAAGACGGAGAACACCAATTTCGCGCTCCTGGTCAGCACGATGTTTACGGAACCGTTCAAAGAGCCGATAGCCTACGCGAAGTATATAGCGCGGCTCGCCAACCTTCTCGGAGACGGTATCTTGGTCCAACGCCTCGGCGACCTGAAGGACGGGCGTCGTTCGACCCCCGAGAGGATCGCCAGGGGCACGGTGCGTCCGACCTATGGCGATGCGACACCGGGTGACTTGAGTTTTGTGCTGCCTTATAGGTATTTGTCCGACATAATGGAGATGCTCGAAGCGCTCGATGAGCTGGCGCCGGGCGTAAATTCCAGGAACGCACTCCTCTACGGGGTAGAGGTAAAGTTTTACTCATCGCGGCTGCGGCTTACGTCCGCGCTCGAGACGGAGATAGAAAATCTTTATGCGATAGGCGACGGGGCTGGCGTGACCAGGGGTTTGATTCAGTCCTCGGCCAGCGGAATCGTCGCGGCTCGCGCAATACTTGACTCGTTAGCTGGGAGGAAATAATGCCTGCGACAATTCTCATGGGGACACAGTGGGGAGATGAAGGAAAAGGAAAGGTCACCGATTGGCTGGCCAACGAGATGGACCTCGTAGTACGCTATCAGGGAGGTCACAACGCCGGCCATACCGTCATCGCCGACGGTCACGAACTCAAGCTCCATCTTTTGCCCTCGGGCATTCTTCACTCCAACATTATTTGCGTTATAGCATCGGGCTTGGTCATCGACCCCAAAGCGCTCATCAAGGAACTCGATGAGGTCGCGGAGTTGGGAATCGATCGTCCCAACCTGGTGCTAAGCGCGAATGCCCATCTTATAATGCCCTACCACCGGTTGCTCGACCAGGCGTCCGAGCTAAAACTCGGCTCGTATAAAATCGGCACGACCGGCTTGGGCATCGGTCCGGCCTATACCGACAAAGCGTCGCGCGTCGGTCTGCGGGTACAAGACCTGCTCGATATGAAGATATTCCGCGAGAAGCTCGAGGTCGCGCTGACCTTTAAGAACCAGGTGCTTACGAAAATCTACGACACGGAACCTCTCGATGTCGACGAAATCGTCGATGAGTACAAGGGATACGCCGAGCGGCTCAACGGCATCATCGGCGATGCGAGCCGCATCATAAACGACTCGCTCGACGAGGGCAAGAACGTCTTACTAGAGGGCGCGCAGGGGATGATGCTCGATCTCGATTACGGAACCTATCCTTTTGTGACCTCGTCTTCGCCTATAGCGGGCGGGGCGTGCGTCGGCGCGGGTGTAAGCCCGCTCAGGGTCAAACGCATCATCGGAATCGCCAAGGCCTACACGACGCGCGTCGGCGCGGGCCCCTTCCCGACGGAACTCGAGGATGATACCGGAGAGTTGATGCGCAAGGTGGGCGTCGAGTTCGGCACGACGACGGGTCGCGCGCGGCGCTGCGGCTGGTTCGACGCAGTCATTCTTAAATACACCGCCAAAATCAACGGGTTGACCGAAATCGCCTTGACCAAACTCGATGTGCTCTCGCCCTTTGAGACCTTAAAGATTTGCGTAGGCTATGAATACGAGGGCAAGGTATATGACTATATGCCCTACCATCAGACGGTCTTCCACGGCGCGAAGCCTATCTATGAAGAGGTCGAGGGCTGGAATACGGATATCAGCGGTATCGTCACGTACGACGCGCTTCCCAAAGCGGCCCGCGCTTATGTCGACCGGCTTCAGGAGCTTATCGGGGCGCCCATAACGATGATTTCGGTCGGGCCGAGCCGCGAACAGACCATATTGCGATAATCGCTACTCACCGTCGCGCATCTTCGCCACGATGATAAGCCTGGTCTTTGCGGAAAACCGGGGATTGCAGGTGGTAAGGGTCAAAGTCCGGTCTTCGGTCGGCTCGATGACGCTGATTTCGGTCGGCTTAACGACTTTGGTCTCGACCACATAGTAGGCGTGCTGCTCGGTGGCGTCGCTGACGAGGATCAGATCGCCTTTGACAAGCTCATCCAGGTAGAAAAAGGGCCTGCTATAGGTGACGCGGTGCCCGGAGATGACCATGTTGCCGTGCTCACCGGGGTGGGCGGTCTCCTCCATATGACCCGGCCCCAGCTTTAAGGCCTCCGCGCCGACGCCTTCGACGACGATGGCGTCGAGGTCGATTTTGGGGATGACGATGCGGGCAAACGGCTCCTTCTCCTTGAATTTTTGACGCGCTTTGGTCGTGGGCGGCGCGGCTTTCTCTTCGGCAACGGTCTCCGCCGACCGGGATTTCTTCGCTTCGCCGATCGCCTCTTGCGACTCCTCTGTTTCGTCCAGGGTCGCCGCCGCGCGCTCGATCGTCGGCGAATCCTCTATCGACGACAAGAGAGCGGGTGCGCACTCCTGCTCCTCGGAGACGCCGGCAGCGGCCTTATCCCAATCGTTCTGGAGTTGCCGCTGTTTATAGCCCGTATATACATCCGTGAAGGCGATTTGCAGCAGGATATAGGCGCCGACCGCTATGAGCGAGAGTCCCACTATCCTATAAATCATCGCCCTTTTGCCGGCAGCCATTCTTTCAACCTCAAATCTATCCTATGCGTCTTACGTCCAGCGCTTAACACGAACTCGACGCCGGGTACGCAACGCTTCCCGCAGCTCCGCGCCGGCAGCGTCTTGAACTCGTCGCCGAGCTTCATGCCTAATCCCGTTTTAAAACCAAAATATCATTTCTACTAAAGACCTGCGTAAATGCGGTGTTGCGCAGCGTGCTTACGATTTTCCGCTGGTCGGAACCGAGCTGGGAAAAATCTACGATAACAAAGTCTATAGTATTCTTATCGGCCGGGTTTTCGCCGTTTACGCCCCAGTTGACCGCGGCGTAAGGATTCGGGAACTCATATATCTTTTCGCGGTGCGTCAGGTGCGGCACGAAGACGTAGGACGCGCTGACCACGGCGTCATCCGGTATTAATGCGACGGCCCTCTCCATAGAAGCGCGTCTCGCCTCGTCGATGACGACGAAAGCCCGCTGGTGTCGGCTCGATATCGGCGATGGGCTCCAGAAGAAGTTCGACGTCAGCGCCACCGCGACGAGCAGGGCGGCCACAACGACCGCTTCTCTCTTCTTAAGCGCGAGTTTTTCGATGGCGAGAATCGCCCCGGCGAAGACGAACGGGATGATGGTCGCGGTGTAGTGATACTCGATATTGTGCATATAGCCCTGCCGGCTTACGGCGTTGGAGAAGAGCGCGGGGAGCGATATGAGCAAGACCTCGATACTGGCTAGCGGTGAAAACGCGACCGGTGCCAGCAGTTGTGTGAAATATATGAGATTGCTCTCTTGTATTATGATGGGCAAGATGAGGCCGGGTTTGGTCAGGGTATTGATGGCGACCTCTCCCAGCGTCGAGCCGAGCCTGGAAAAATTTTGGGCATAGAAGAGGCTTGTCCCGTTAAACGCGGGAAGAATGTATTTTATACCGACCACAAACCAGGCGAGTGACGCCAGGGAGGTTGCAAACCCGACCGTGCGGTTGTCGGTGACCGCGAGGTATAGTCCCATCATAATCATTACGAGCGCGACATCTTCCTTTGCGAGCACCGCGACGAGAGCGCTGACCGCGAAGAGTGTATAACGCCGTTTTTTAGCGAGGTAAAATGCGAAGAGCAAGGCGGGTGTCGCCAGCGCGTCCGGGTGGAACTGGTCGTGATTGAGCCATTGGAGCGCCGGATAGAGCAGGTACGATGCCGCCATGGCCAATGACAGGATCCCGTTCTTAAGCCGCTCCTTTGCCAGCAGGTAGACCGGGAGCGCGCCGATAGCCAGTACCATGGTCTGTAAAACCAGCAAGAGACGGACGTCGGGCCAGATTTTATAGAGCGGGGCTACCAGCAGCAGGTTGAATGAGAGGTGCTCGCCGAAGAGGTGAAGGCCGCGCACGGTGATGAACGGTTCCTTGAGCCGGCTAAGGAGCCAGATTCCCTGGTCGAATATGCCGAGGTCGAATCCGTAGGTGCTGAAGTTGTTGTGCATGCGAACCGTCAAGAACGAAAAGGTGGCTATGTATAAGAGCATCATTGCGCCGAGCGCCGCGTATTCATAGGTCTGCTTCGCATACCTGGACGGGCGTTCGTTTGGGAGACTCTCCGCTTCAACGCCGCCCGCATCGCCGGGCTCGTCTTTTTTCTCATCGGAATCGAGCGCTCCTGAGGCGAGTCGCCCGATGACGGCCGCGGGAGCTTTAAAGATGAGCGAGAAGAAGGTCGCTATACGGCCCGCGCCGATAAGGTTTACCGGCTCGATCCGCGCTAGGCTAATGTCGGGCCCGGCATCGATGAAGGCGAGCGAATAAGCGTCTATTTGCAGCTCTAGCCTGCGCCAGCGCATAGCGTCCAGGGTCGGCTCGGGGTATTCGGGCGCCAGCACCAGCACGCGCTGGTTCTGATTGAAGAGCCCTCTGTCGAGGACGTTACCCTGCGCATAGAATTCGGCATGTGATTTAGCCAGCTCGCTGCCGAGCCGGCTCTTTTGGGCAAGGTATTTCGCGTATACCGCGTCCAACTCGACGAAGGAAGTATACCGCAGGTTCCATGCGAGCGCGGATGCGGCCTCTATCGCTTGTGGCGATGTCGTGGAGTCGGCGATGAGCAGCACCACGAGTGAGCCTTGCCGGTCTAGGGCGATGAGGCCTGTCGCGCCCTCCGGAGCCCCCCAGCCGTCGATGACGAGGAGCCGCTCCGGGAGGAGCCCATCTCCTTCTACCAGCTTCTCTATGACCAGCTCCTTGAGCTGCTCCGGCCAACCGGACGCTGCGACTTTCTCAAATTCGCCGTCGAGGACGCGATATAGCGACACCTAGATATTGCTCCTTTCCGCTTCGCCTTGGAGTTCGGCGCCGGCAAGCCCGTCACCGAGGCGGACCGAAGCGCTCGCCCGCACCGCGAAACGCCGCCAGGCAAACCGCAAGCCGTAAGCGAGGACCGCGCACCAGCCGAGCGCCCCGAACCACGCCGCGAAGACATCTACAAAGGTGCTTCCATAGTAGAGGCGGACATTCTTTTGCTTCGGAATCACCATCATCAGTGAAGGCGACGCCAAATACGGCCCGTCGGCGCCGGAAACCTTCCAGTTCGGAAAGTATGAAATCTTTATCCAATGGGGCACACCGATGGCGGTTGTCGAGAAAGTAAGCTCGTCGTCTTTGATTTGTACGTTGCTGACCCGCCCACCGGTATCAATGCGTTTGCTTACCATCTTGTCCGTCGCGGCTCCGACCATTTTATACTTGCCTTTAAGCTCTTTGGCGTGGTCCAGCTCGATGAGCGGTGTATCCAGCAGCTCAGGTCGCGCGTACCACTCGAGCGCGGTCTGGCGCCAGTTGGTCGTCTCCGCCAAAAGCGGTTGGTATTCGGGAATCGTTACATACCCCTCGGTCTCGGTTTCGTAGAGGGCGAACTCCATATCGGTGCCTTTTACTTTGAATTTCTTTAATAGCTCCAGGTCGTCGATTTTGTCGGCTTCGCTCTTTACCTCGTCCGATATGGCCAGGAAATAGGGGATGTTGTAGACCTTAAGGTGTCTGATGCCGTCGGCCACGTTGAGCGGCGGGTAATTGACGCCTAAAATTGCGTGGCTCGGCTCTTTAGACAGCTCGGATTGGTTGACGAAGTGAAAAGGCGCCGTAAGCGAGGCCTCCATGAGCGTTCCCTCCATTGTCGGGTGGTTCGCGAAATAGGGCAAGAGTTCGAAAGCGCGCGGGGTGCCGAATCTGTCTATGGCATTGGCGTGCTCTATCATCACCCGGCCCGGAGGCAGGCCTTTGATATATTCGTTTATCTCGTTGTAGCTCGACCACTGCGCTTTCCCTTCATAGCCGGAGTAGTTCCACTCAATCCAGTCGTCGGCAACCCGGTTGCCGACGCCGAATACCGCAACAGCCGCGATAGCCGCCGCGAGCGCGCCGAGGATATAGTCGGAGTGGCGTTTAGGTATGAGGACATAATCATATAAGAGTTGGGCGAGGACTTTGCGCAAGAACCAGAGCCCATAGGCGGCCCAGACGAACGAGAAGAAATAGAAGAAGGGGAGGAGCCGCCCGTTCCAGATGCGCCCCGCTGGAAGCAGGAAGAAGAGCGACGCTGAGACGATGAGACTCCAGAGCAAAAAGTAGACGCGCTCATCTCGTTTGGCGAGGGCGCCGACGACCCCGATTATGGTCAGCGGGAAGAAAAGACGCAATGGCTCCGGGATGAGTTCGTTTAGCCCGCTCAATTGGTCCCACTGCATGTGTGCCGTATACTGGAGTTTCGCCACAAACGGGAGGCCCCAGAACGAACTCAAGACAAAACCGAGCCCGAAGACGCCGGCTAAGATGCCGAAACGCTTCAAGTTCAACCTGCTGAAGATATAATACGTCGACATGATGACTATCATAATCGTCGTGACCAGGTGCGAGAGGGTGATGATGCCGAGGAGGACGCCGGTCGAGACCCGAAAGCGCTGCTCCTTTACGTCGCGGTAGAGGAGCGCGAAGAAGAGAATGGTCAGCGAGAAACTGAGGCTGTAGCCGAATTCCCCCGCGAGCGTACTCAAAATATTGGCTCCGTAGATAGAATAGCTCTCCATAAAGAGGAACGGGAGGCTGAATGCCGCGGCCATAATAGGCAGCGGGAACCTGAACCCCAACACCCGAAAGGCCCCGTATGTCATCGCCGGCAAGAGGAATACCCCGAGAATCGTGCCGAGCTTGAACGCGACCTCGTATTGCATGAATACGTTGAGCAGCGCGATTATCATAAACGGGAAGGGGAAATAGAAATGGAGCATGGGGAAGCCGGCATACCAGCCGGGCGACCAACCCGTTATCTTGCCTTGCGGCAACAGGTGGTTTATCAAGTAGTCGGCGACGTAATGATGCGCGCCGGTGTCGCCGCCCGCGGTCGTTGTCGGCGAAAGGATAAGCTCCGGCCTGAAAAAGGAGAGCAGTGTCAGGTAGATGACCGCGAAACTTATCGCGGTGACATAGAGCGACGCCTTCGATTTCGTATCTTTCCGCGTAAAGGTATCGATAATTGCCCCCTCTTATATAGAGAAGTCTGGTAAACGCGCTCTACGCGCGGCGTTCGCGCCGGCTCTCGATAGTAAAGAAATAGCGCAATCTAAGCAGGCCGAAGACGGTTCGCGGAATCCTTTTGAGAATACTGGAGCGGGCGGCGCGCTTTTCCTCTATAACGATGGGCATCTCTTTTATCTTGAGTCCGCTCCGCTCGGCGCGCAATACGAGTTCCGTATCGAAAAGGTCCTTCGACATGCGGCTTTGGAGCGCCAGCGCCTCGATTTTCCTGCGACGGAAAGCCTTCATCCCGTGCGTGTCGCTCAGCTTTGTGTTAAATAGCAGCTTAAGGATCAGGCTGAAGCCTCGTGTTATGGTCTGGCGCGCCAGTCCCCGTTTATCCTCGGTCCCGGGCGCGAGTTTAGAGGCGAGCACTACATCGTAATTTTCGAGCAGAGCAAGAGCCTCATTCATAAATCGCACACTAAAGTAATCGATGTCGAAGACGATGATGTGCGGCCCGTTCGCGGCGAGGACACCCAGCTTCATGGCGCCCCCGTAATCCGGCGAATCCGTGGTCAGCAGGCGGGTGTGCGGTGTCTCGTCGGCTAGCGAAAACGCCAGCTCGCGGGTCTTATCGGTGCTGCCGTTTTCGCACAGAATCAGCTCGTATGCTACGCCTGTCTTCTCCAAGCCGGCCTGGAGTTCCGCCAGCGCCCCGGCCAAGAACGACTCTTCGTTATGGATCGGGATGATTATCGATGCGACCGGCTGGGCTAAAGCGCGGCCTCCCGCATCTGCGAACTCATTCGCCCGGACAACATTTTCCATAAGAGCGTTGACACATCCTTCTCGTTCGGCGGTGACTCGCGCTTTCGGCGCCGGCGCATTATAGCACTATGCGCTACCTGTTAGCGCCACCGTCTTCTATCCGCAAAATCGAACCCCGCATTAGGGGCCGGACTTACGGCTTTCGATGTTAGAAATATTCCCATATCGGAAAGATGTCTAACATGGTAGGCGCCCGGTGACTAAGCCGGCAATATTACGTATTCTTCAATGTTTATTATAAGTTGCGGCGCGCGTTAAGCAAACCGTACCTTGCGTATTGCGCAAGCGCTAGGCGTGAGGGATGGCCTTCGTGTAGGTGGTCCTGCCGATGATAATCAACAGAATCGCGATGGCGAAGTAGGGCTTTAGGTCCATAACGGTGAGCGGCAGGTTCTCTTTGGAAGCGACGGCGGGGTTGCCGACGCGCGCTCCTTTGACGACAACGGTATTGTTGTGGCTGGTCACGGTAGCGACTGAGCTTTGTGTTGTCACGGCGGCGTCCTTAGTCGTCGAAACCGGCGCGGATGAGTTCTTTGCCGTATTGCCGGTCGTGGCGGTCTTGGCGGCGGCTTTTGCGGGTTTAGGCGTGGCGGGAACGGTCGTGGCAGGAGAGACCACCGTGCCGTCGCGCAGGATTTTGGTGCTGCTCGTGGCCGGGGGCTTGACGGTCGCCCGAGTCGCGGCACCGGGCTCGGTCACGATAACCTTACCGTCTTTGAGGAGTCCGATATTTTCGAATTCCGGCGGCGTACCGGCGGCCGTCTCGGTGTCGGCGTACACCGCGAGCGGCGCCAGAAGCAGCGTGAACAAGATTACCGGCAACAGTACGAGCGTTGCTTTAATTCTCAAAGTCTCAACCTCACGTTTTTTAATCGATAATGCCACTATCGCATCTACCATACAAAAATTCTACCCTTATTGAGCGTTTTTTTAATCATGCAAGCGGTCGAAAAGGGTCATCCTCTAGGCGGATAGAAGCGCTCATCCCGGATTTATGCTTCTTGCAGCTAAAACCGGTTTTGCGTAGAATTGGTAGAGTGTACAAAGCCTGAGACCGGAAATTCTGATGCGCATGCTCCACGCGCGAACAAGAATTTATAATCGAACCAGATGACCCAGCTTTTTATGTATTCAAGTTTTTGTATTCGCGGACCGCGCATAAAGTATATGGGTATCGCTGTGGTGATGCTTTGGTGTGGAGCATTTCGAATAATACCGGTGGCGAGGATTGAGGCACGTAAACCGTTTTGGAAGAATGAATGCATGAATGATCGATTGAATCGATGTCGCAGATAGACGATAGGGGGCAAGCATTGAAAGTACTGGTGATTGGGAGCGGGGGGCGCGAGCATGCCCTGGTATGGAAGATAAAACAGAGCCCGATGGTGGACGAGGTCTTCTGCGTGCCGGGAAACGGCGGAATCGCGCGCGAGGCAACGGACGTTCCAATCGACCCATCCGATTTCAATGCGCTCGCCGATTTCGCTCAAGCCCAGGCGATAGGCTTGACGGTCGTCGGCCCCGAGGTTCCGCTTGTCGCCGGGATAACCGATGTCTTTGCCGCCCGCGGGCTCAAAGTATTCGGGCCGAGCGCGAAAGCGGCTCAGCTCGAGGGGAGCAAGATCTTCGCCAAGGACATCATGGAAAAATACGGCGTGCCGACCGCCGCCGCCAAGCTCTTTACGGACTATGGCGAAGCCGCCGCGTATCTCGCAACGCTCGACGCCCCCTATGTCGTCAAAGCCGACGGTCTGGCCGCGGGCAAAGGGGTCTTTATAGCGAAGACGCTGGCGGAGGCTGAGGACGCGGTTAGGAGCTGCCTGGTCAAGGGGCAATTCGGAGCGGCGGGCGACCAAGTGGTCATCGAAGAATACATGGAGGGGTCGGAGCTTTCGGTGCTTGCATTTAGTGATGGAAAAAACGTGATGCCGATGGTCCCGGCGCAGGATTACAAGCGCGCTTACGATGGCGACGAGGGCTTAAATACCGGAGGCATGGGCTCGTACTCGCCAGTCCCGATCGTTACCGCTGAACTCTATGAGGATATCGTGGAGTTGGTTTTGAAGCCGATGATAGCGGGCTTGTCCGCCGAGGGCATCGAATACCGGGGTGTTATCTACGCCGGCTTGATGCTAACAAAGACCGGGCCGAGGGTTCTCGAGTTCAACGCGCGCTTCGGCGACCCCGAGACGCAGGCGATTCTGCCGCGCCTCGAAAGCGACATCATCGAGCCGATGCTCGCGGTCGCCGAGGGCGATATCTCTCGCGTCAAGCTGAAATGGAAGGACGAGGTCTGCGCGACCGTAGTCCTGGCCTCCGGCGGTTATCCGAGCGATTATGAGACCGGTTTTGAGATAACCGGCCTCGATGAGGCATCGGCGATGGAGGGCGTCGCCGTCTTCCACGCGGGGACTAAGCTGAGCGAGGGCAAAATTGTGACTGCCGGGGGCAGGGTGCTCAATGTGAGCGCGCTGGGGACGGACTTCGCGCAGGCGCGCGAGCGCGCGTACGCGGCGATTGAGAAGATCAATTTTGAGGGCATGCATTACCGCAAAGACATCGCGCTCCGCGCTGTCGATATGGGATAGAGTTGAGCAGAGATGTTTGCCGCGTGCTCTTCCAGGCGCGGCGTCTATATAGATATCAGTTCATTGCGGGCCTTCTCGCCCGCGATGGGTTTCCATACGATTAACCGACGGCAAAGGAGTGGTTTGTAAATGATAGAGAGATATTCGCGGCCGCGGATGAGAGCCATATGGGAATTAAGGAATAAGTTCGACAAATGGCTGGAGATTGAGATTCTCGCCACCGAAGCCCATGTGAAGCTGGGCGTAGTCCCGGAGGACGCCCTCCGGGAGATAAAGGATAAGGCGGCTTTCTCGGTCGAGCGCATCGGGGTAATCGAGGCGGAGACCCACCACGACGTCATCGCGTTTCTAACCAACGTCGCCGAAAACGTCGGCCCGGCGTCGCGCTACGTCCACTACGGGCTGACCTCATCCGACGTCGTCGATACCGGCCTGGCGGTCCAGATGAAAGAGGCCGTCGACATTCTCATCGAGGATGTGCGCGAAATCGTCAACCTTTTAAAAGCCAAGGCTTTAGAGTATAAAGACCTGGTATGCGTGGGGCGCACCCACGGCATCCAGGCCGAGCCGATGACCTTCGGCCTCAAATTCGCCAACTGGGCGTTTGAGATGCACCGCAACCTCAACCGCCTGGAGCGCGCCAAAGCGGCCATCTCGGTCGGGAAACTCTCCGGGGCGGTCGGCACCTACTCTAATATCGACCCGTGGGTCGAGGAGTTTGTCTGCGAGCGGCTCGGCCTCACCCCGGCGCCCGTCTCCACCCAGGTGCTCCAGCGCGACCGGCACGCCGAATACATGACAGCGCTCGCAATTTGCGCGGCGACCATCGAAAAAATTGCCGTCGAGGTGCGCGCCCTGCAGAAGACGGAGACGCGCGAGGTCGAGGAACCCTTTGCCAAAGGCCAGAAGGGCTCCTCGGCTATGCCGCACAAGCGCAACCCGATTATCGCCGAGCGCCTGGCCGGCCAGGCGCGCGTCTTGCGCGCAAACGCGCTGGTGGCGCTGGAGAACGTGGCGCTCTGGCACGAGCGCGACATCTCGCATTCATCGGTCGAGCGCATCATCATCCCCGACAGCACCATGCTCCTCGACTATATGCTCGGCAAGCTCAAATGGCTCATCGAAGGCCTTCTCGTCTACCCGGAAAACATGCGGAAGAATCTCGACATAACGGGCGGGCTCATCTACTCATCCCGCGTCCTGCTCGCGCTCGTCGACAAGGGTATAACGCGCGAGGAGGCCTACCAGTTGGTCCAGCGCAACGCCATGGCGACGTGGCGGGGCGAGGGCGAACTTAAGGGTTTGCTCAAAGCCGATGCGGAGGTCGCGAAGCTCATCCCCGACGAGGAACTCGACGAGCTTTTCAGCACCGATTATTTCTTGCGCAATGTGGAGACCGTCTTCAAGCGCTTGGAGAGGCTCGACGATTAGTCGAGCGTGCTGCGCACGCGAAGCAATAATAAAAAATAAAGACCTGACCCCAGGCTTGAGTAAGCCGCATTTCATTTGTAAAAGCGCCGGCTTGTCAGTAAACTTGCACAAAAACTTGTGTATAATATTGAGTTGCGTAACAGGCCGGGACGATACCGAGTTTTAGGAGGGCACGTGATAGCCAAATCTCAGCAAATAATAGATAGGTCGAGGCGGGCGGCGGGTTCACCTGCGGCACGCATGCGGCCGGCATGCATAGCGGGCGTGAGAGCGGCCGCAAAGGCAGGTGTCAGTAGCTAAATGTGGCGGGTAGAAGTCGCACTTAAGCCCGGCATCACCGATGCCCTCGGGAACTCGGTCAAGAAACAGATAATCGAGGATTTGCGAATCGACGTCGAGTCGGTTCAGACTATAGATGTATATACTATCAGCGCGCGCCTCTCACGCGAGCAGGCGGAAGCGGTCGCGCGGGATTTGCTTACCGACCCCATCACCCAGACCTACCATATCAACGAAAACACCGGCAAGCCCTTTACGGTCGCTATCGAAGTCGGCTACAAACCCGGCGTCACCGACAACGTCGGCGCGACCGCGGTCGAAGGAATCGAGGACTTGCTATCAATAGAATATCCCGAAGGGGAAGCGGTCCATACCTCTAAGCTCTATTTACTCAACGGGAACCTTACCGAGGACGACGCCAGGCGCATCTGTCTCGGGTTGCTCGCAAACTCGCTCATCGAGCACTTCCAGATTTGGGGTGCCGGCGCGGATATCCAGGCGACCGCCGAGTATGTCGCGGGCCCCGCGCAACCGGCGGAGTTCAAACCCGTCGTCGCCGAGGTCGACCTCGATGTCTCCGACGAGGAACTCATCGAGATAAGCCGCCAAGGCGTTCTCTCTCTCAACCTCGAGGAGATGCGCCTCATTCGCGATTATTTCAAAGACGACGCATTGACCGCCGAGCGCGAACGCGTCGGGTTGAGCGCCCGCCCGACCGATGTCGAACTCGAGATGCTCGCCCAGACCTGGAGCGAGCACTGCAAGCATAAGATATTCAACGCCAACATAGAATACACCGAGGAGGGCTCGACCGAGCGCATCGCGAGCCTCTTCAAGCAATACATTCGCCGGGCGACCGAAGAGATAGCGCGCACCAAAAAGGATTGGCTGGTCTCGGTCTTCGTCGATAACGCCGGTGTCGTCACCTTCGATGACGATTACAATATGGTCTTTAAAGTCGAGACGCACAACCATCCGTCGGCGCTCGACCCGTACGGCGGCGCCATCACCGGTATCGTCGGGGTCAATCGCGACCCGATGGGGACCGGCATCGGCTCGGAGCTGATATTCAACACCGACGTCTTCTGTTTCGGGCCGCCGGACTTCCCGTACGAGAAGCTCCCGCCGAGCGTCCTCCACCCGAAGCGCATCTTCAAAGGCGTGCGCAAGGGGGTTGAAGACGGCGGTAACAAAATCGGCATCCCCACCGTCAACGGGGCTATCCTCTTCGATGAGGCATATGTATACAACCCGCTGGTCTATTGCGGTACCGGCGGCTTCATGAAGAAGGTCATCAACGGCAAGCCGTCGCACGAAAAACATGTCGAGCCGGGCGACCTCATCGTGATGGTCGGCGGACGCATCGGCAAGGACGGTATCCACGGGGCGACCTTCTCATCGGTCGCGCTCGACGAGGGGACTTCATCGGCGGCGGTGCAGATAGGCGCGCCAATCGTCCAGCGCAAGATGCAGGACGCGCTCAAAGAGGCGCGGGAACTCGGGCTCTACCGGGCGATTACCGACAACGGGGCCGGCGGGCTCTCGTCATCGGTCGGCGAGATGAGCGAGTTCAGCGGCGGTTGCGAGGTCGACCTCGAGAAAGCGCCGCTCAAGTACGCGGGCCTTCATCCCTGGGAATTGTGGGTCTCCGAGTCGCAAGAGCGGATGACGCTGGCGGTCCCGCCCGAGGATATCGACGCGTTTCTCAAGTTGTGCGAGCGCCGTGATGTCGAGGCGACGGTAATCGGCACCTTTACCGATTCGGGAAAAATCCACGTAAAATACGACGGCAAGACCGTTCTATATCTAAACAGCGAATTCGTCCACGAGGGGCTGCCGGGCCTGCAACTTACCGCGGCATGGCGCCCGCAGGCCGAAGCCGAGCCGGCGCTCAAGGGCGGCGATTCCGCCTCGCTCACCGGGGCGCTCAAAAAGATCCTGGGCAGCTACAATGTCTGCTCCAAGGAGTGGGTGATTCGCCAGTACGACCACGAGGTTCAAGGCGGTAGCGTCGTCAAGCCGCTGGTCGGTATCGCCAATGACGGCCCCTCCGACGCGGCTGTCATCCGCCCGCGCATCGACTCGACGCGCGGCATCGCGGTGGCCAACGGCATCAACCCCAAGTACGGCGAGATCGACACCTACGCGATGGCGGCCTCCGCAATCGACGAGGCGGTTCGAAATATCGTCGCGGTGGGGGGCGACCCCGACCGGGTGGCGATTTTAGATAACTTCTGCTGGGGCAACCCGATTCTTTCGGATACCAACCCCGATGGCGACCACAAGCTCGCGCAACTGGTGCGGGCGAATAAGGCCTGCTACGACACTGCGGTCGGCCTGGGGACGCCGTTCATATCGGGCAAAGACAGCTTTCACAACGAATATAAACTGGGGGATAAGACCATCGCCATCCCGCCGACCTTATTGATTTCGGCCATCGGCATCGTCCCCGATGTCGAGCGCGCGGTCACGATGGACGCGAAAGCCCCCGGCGATGTGGTTTACGTGCTCGGATTAACCAAGGACGAACTGGGCGGCTCGCACTACTATATGCTAAACGGCCATAAAGGGCGAAACGTGCCCGCGGTCGATACCGCGAGCGCGCTCGCGCTCTACCGGGCGCTCCACAGCGCGATGCGGGAAGGGCTGGTGGCTTCGTGCCACGATTGCTCCGAGGGCGGCATCGCCGCAGCGGCGGCCGAGTCGGCGTTCGCGGGCGGCCTGGGAATGCGCATCGATATCTCGCAGGCGCCGGCCTTAGGCGAGCTCCCCGATGAAGTACTGCTATTCTCCGAGTCGAACAGCCGCTTTGTGGTGACGGTTTCGCAAGACAACCGGGCGGCTTTTGAGGCGGCCCTAGCCGGCAACGCGCCGACGGCGGTCGGGGAGGTCACCGGCGACAGCAAGATAACAATAACGGGCGCGGACGGCGCCACCCTAATAGATGCAGGCAATGACGAGCTAAAAGAGGCGTGGCAAGCGCCTCTCAGGTGGTGATACAAATGAGTGAAAAACCTAGAGTACTCGTTCTTCTGGCGGCGGGCATCAACCGCGATGGCGACGCGCGGAACGCGTTTATGCTGGCGGGAGGCGACGCCGAGCGCGTCCACATAAACGACCTCGTCGACGGCAGGAAGAAGCTCAAAGATTACCAGATATTGATGTTGCCGGGCGGCTTCTCGTTCGGCGACGATATCGCTTCGGGAAAGGTCTTGGCGAATAAGCTAAAATACAAGCTCAAGAACGACCTGCTGGAGTTCGTCGGGGACGGCAAGCTCGTTCTCGGCGTCTGCAACGGGTTTCAGGTGATGGTCAAGCTCGGGATTCTTCCCGGTTTCGACGGCGACTACATGCGCCAGGACGTCACGCTAACCCACAACGACTCCGGCAAGTTCGAGGACCGCTGGGTCCATCTCAAGGCCAACCCGCAATCGAAATGCGTCTTCACGCGCGGTATCGAGAAGGTCATCTACGTGCCTATCTGCCACGGTGAGGGCAAGTTCATCCCCAAAGACGACGCGGCGCTCGCGCGTCTGCGGCAAAACGGGCAGGTGGCCGTCGAGTATGTCGACGAGCACGGCGCGCATGGCGGCTATCCAATCAACCCCAACGGCTCGGTCGAGCACATCGCCGGCATCTGTGATGAGACGGGGCGCGTCTTCGGCATGATGCCGCACCCCGAGAACTATGTCATGCGCACCCAGCACCCGCGCTGGACCCGCGAGCGGCTCTCAGACGAAGGGGACGGCCTGGCGATATTCAAAAACGCGGTCGATTATGTGCAAAGAGAGCTGTAAGAGCTACATGCTAGCTACAGCGACAAGCTACTGGGTTATGGTGCTTGATGATTTTATTTTCAAGCTACAATCGTCGCAGAATTATTCGCATCAGACGTAATGCGCACTACTGTCCGGTAAAAATTTAGGCTTAGAAAAACGCCGGTTGTCCTACAGTAGTACGCTTAACAAGTAAAAAGTACGATATGAGCCGCATCAACCATAATCCGCACCTTAGCTCCGGTAGGAATAGCTTTAGTGGAGGGTTTAAGAGAATGAAGCACCTTCCCGCTATTAAGCTGCAGTACATACAGTATGGACGCCCCCAGAAAACGAGCCTCCATGATGGTAGCGTTACCGCCCACATCCTCCACGAAGTCAACGTCATCCGGTCGAATCATTAACTCTACGACTTTGTTTTCAGCTAGTTGTTCTCCGTTTAGCGGAAAGGACCCGATATCGGAGATTACCACTCCCCCCTCTACCGAACCAGCCACGAAATCTGCTTTACCCACAAAATCGGCCACAAAACGAGTACTGGGCTGATGATAGATTTCCGCCGGGGTGCCTATCTGTTCCAATCCGCCATTATTAAGTACCCCCACCCGATCCGACAGGGAAAAAGCCTCTTCCTGGTCATGGGTGACCAAAATGGTGGTCGCACCTCTTTCCTTAAGAATTTGCCTTGTTTCATTACGCAATTCTTCCCGCAGGTCGGCATCGAGATTGGAAAAGGGCTCATCCAAAAGGATTACTTTGGGCAACGGGGCAAGGGATCTGGCCAACGCCACCCTCTGAGACTGTCCGCCGGATAACTCATGAGGATAACGCTTTCCAAGACCTACCAACCCCACCACTGTCAACATTTCCTCAATTTTTTTGCGAACCTTTTCCTTAGATAGGCCATCTAAACCGAAGGCTATGTTTTGTTCCACCGTCATATGGGGAAATAAAGCATAATCCTGAAAAACTACACCAATACCCCGTTTCTCCGGCCCTACCCAAACCTGCCCCCTTGCCACTACTTCCTGACCGATAGTAACGGTCCCGTCGTCAGGACGATCTAGTCCCGCAATCAATCTAAGGGTGGTAGTCTTACCACACCCAGAGGGGCCAAGCAAGGAGAAGAACTCCCCTTCCTTGATGCTGAATGTAACATTGTTGACGGCCTTAACGTCTCCGAAAAACCGTGATACATTATGTAATTCCACCCGTGGAGTACCATTATTCTCAACAACCACCATCTATCCTCCTGTACAAAAGTAAGTCATCTTATTTACCGGCTGTGATCCGTGTCAGATAAATTACTGGTATCAAGCCCACCAGCACGATAGTTAGGGCAGGTATAGCAGTACTGGCCCACATGGATTCCGCGGCCATTTGCCAGACCCAAACCGCCAGGGTGTCATATCCAAAGGGTCGCAGCATAACGGTAATAGGTAATTCCTTCATTACGTCCACAAAAACCAAGGCCGCCCCGGCGAAAATTCCAGGTGCCGCCAAGGGCAAGTGAATCCGCCACATAATCCGCCACTTACCGGCCCGCAAAATCCGGGCAGCCAAGGTAAGATTAGGGGTCAACTTCTCCATACTCACATCTATACTGTTATATGCAACAGCCATATAGCGCACCACATAACCATAGACCAGCCCGGCGATTGAGCCGGTTATCAACAGCCCAAAACCCGCATCCCAATATTTCTCCAGCAAGCGATTAAGCCCATGATCCAGAGTGGTTACTGTTATTATAATCCCTACCGCAATGACGGCCCCCGGCATCGCATAACCTATGGTGGATATCCGAGCCAGGAATTTAGCCAATTTTCCGCCACCGATACGCACACCGCTGGCCATTATTAAAGCGCCGATCACGGCAAATAAGGCTGCCAAACCGGCCAGTAAGAGACTATTTAAAATCAAGCCCATATAAACCTCTAAGGTTCCTTCAGGCATGGCGGTAATTTCTTCCGATGCCCACAACACCAGTTGTATTATGGGTAGACCAAAAGCCATAGCCACCACCAATGTACATAAAGCTGTCGCCGCCCATTTTCGCCATCCAACCAGTTGGGTTCGGGGTATCCCCGGCGATTTACCTCCCGTCTGGTAATAGCGCGACCGTCCCCTTAGTGCCAGTTCAAACAAGATTAATGCCAAGGCCACCATAGCCAATAACCCCGCCAATTCCCGGGCCGTTCCCAGATCCATCATGCCAACCCAGACCTTCATCACTCCCTCTGAAAGGGTAGGAAAGTTGAAATACCGCACTGTGGCAAAATCAGCCAAAGCCTCCATTAGCGCCAAGGACACCCCCCCGGCTATAGCAGGCCTAATAAGAGGGATGCCAATCCGTAGAAAGAATTTACCTAGTCCAAAGCCCGCAACCCGGGCCGCTTCGTAAGCAGTGGAGGACAGCCCCTGAAATCCTGCTTTGGCCAACATGTAGACATAGGGATAAAGGGCCAAGGTCATCACTAAAACGGCTCCCGCCCCTGAGCGGATCTCCGGGAACCAGTCTGAGCTACCCAGCCACTGACGCAAAAAGGTCTGCACCGGACCGGCATAATCGAAAGTGGACATATAAATAAAGCCCATGATATAAGTGGGAATTACTAAAGGTAAAAGTAACAACCATTCAAATACAGATTGGCCGGGGAAGCGATACGCCACCACCAGCCATGCCATACTAGTGCCTATAACAAAAGTTCCCACCCCTACTCCTATTAAGAGCAGAGCTGTATTGCGTACCATTTCAGGTAAGAGATTTTCCCAAAGGTGTTGCCATATGTCCCATGTAGGTGTTAGAAGAGCGGAAGTAACAACTAAAATGGGTGCAATTATCAAAGCGGCAATCAGAAAGGGAAGGGCAGGGAGGCTTAGTAGCCTCCCCAGCCCTGGTAGAAATTTATTGACTACCGATGTATAAATTCTCATCTAATTTTATTTATAGCCGACTTTTTCTAATAATTTAACAGCATCTGCTTGTAGGCGACCAAACTCACTTTTATCTACACTATCCTCTTTGAAACCGCCAAACTTTGCAATGATAGAATGGGGAGCAAGCTTAGGATTAGTTGGATACTCATGATTAGTATCAGCAAATAATTTTTGTCCCTTAGCACCACTTAACCATTCTAATAAACGGATGGCATTTTCCTTATTATCAGCATGGGTTGTCACACCGGCGCCACTGATATTGGCATGAACTCCTTTTCTGTCTTGCTCAGCCCATAGTACTTTGATTGGGAAGGAAGGATCCTTTTCCAGCAAGCGACCTAAGTAATAGTGGTTAGTGATAGCAACATCTCCGCCACCAGCTGCCAGGGTCTCTAAGATACGGCTGTCACTGTCAATGAATTTTGGTTCATTTGCCATCCAGCCTTTAACGATCTTTTCAGCCCTTTCAGGTCCGTAAGTAGCAATTAAATTTGCCACTAAAGATTGGGTATAAACATGGGTGCCTGGACGCAAAATTAGCCTGCCCTTCCACTCAGGATTAGCTAGATCTTCGTAAGTGGATAACTCTGATGCTTTAACTTTTTTAGGGTTATACATGATAGTCCGAACCCGCTTGGTTAAACCAAACCAACGGTCTTTGTCATCTCGTAGGTTTTCAGGGATATTCTTTTTAAGGACTGAACTGTTAACCGATTGTAATAGACCATCCTGAGCGGCTAACCAAAGGTTACCGGCATCTACGGTCATATAAATGTCAGCAGGGGTGTTTTTGCCTTCAGCCTTAATCCGCTCCCGCAACAAAGCATCGGGACCAGAGGTGAAGCGTACTCTGATGCCCGTTTCTTTAGTGAACTCGGCAAATACCGGTTCTACTCCATAATGGCGGGAGGTATAGATATTAACTACTCCCCCCGGGGTGCCCTTTTTACTAATGGTCATGGTTTTAGTGGCGCCGCTCCAATGTACTTGATAACCAAAACCTTCACTGATAAAACGCAGGGGTACTAGGGTGTGGCCACGTACTATTATAGGGGCAACCGTTAAAGCGGTTTTCTTTCCACTTATGTAAGCAACTTTGCTTCCAACGGTCATTTTTAATACAACGCTATCTTTGGTCGCCGTTATGGTACGGGTCTTTTTATCCCAGGTAGCTTTACCGCCCAGGTTTTCCGTAGCACCCCGTAAGGGAACCATCATGGTGCCTCGAATTACTCTGGGAGCTACATCAAATTTTACAGTCTTTCCGTCGATACTCACTTTAGTGTTTGCTTTGGCATCAGCTGTAGCTTGCCCCGGAACCATGGGGAAAGCACCCAATATAAAACCAAAAACCAACAACACCGCCATTAATTTTTTTACGCTGCCCTTACTTTCGAACAATGCTGCCTTCACTCTTTCTCCACCTCTCTAAATTGTTTGAATTAATGTTTAAGAAATTCATCCTCCAAGTTGTAAATCGTTATCACCCCCTCGGATAATCGAAATGACATTGATAATTATTGTCAACACTATGAGAACGAGACGCAATCTCAATTACTTAGAGTATAGCCTTTTTCTCCGGGAAGTCAATAGTAAGACCGGTAATTATGGTAGCTATTCGCGACTTTAAGCCCGCTAACGTTCTCGCCAGGTGCTTCTCTAGGCTGAAATGGTCTTTTAAGAGTTTGTTTACTGCGTTTCTTGTTCCAGCTCCACCAAGTATGGGAATTATGTGGTGGCAGGAGAGCCGGTATGGTTATATATCCGTCGCTATGCCAACGGTAGGATCAAGTACTCGCTCTGCGATGCTCCTGGTAACACCCCGGTAGAAGTGTTGCACCGCGTGGCTACCATGCGTTGGCCAATTGAACAGTGCTTTGAAGAATGCAAAAGCCATTTGGGCATGGGACACTACGAAACCCGTTCCTGCAAAGCTTGGCACAGGCATATGCTGTTCGTGATGATGGCTCGCCTTTTCACCTTGATTTTACGTATCCGGTTTAAAAAAAACGGTGACGTTGACTATGCCGCAGGCCAAACGTTTGGTTGCAGCATCTCTAACGGGGGACAAGCGAATATATCGCAGGACACTTGATGAAATAATGTACCATCTCAAACGGAACATGATAGCGTATCTTTCTCATCGGAAAAGAGCTATGGAAAGATTTGCGTTGGTAGAGTTATGAATAGATCTTTCGCTGTAGTGCTAATTACGGAAAAAACCGGTATCGCGGGACAAAACCAGCGTGTCCGGATGTTCGCTTTTCCACTTCTCCCAGGTGATCCGCACGACGGGAAATTCCTCCAGAGCTATACCCCTTGCGGGTCCAGTGATCGCCCGGCCCATAATTTGCGGCCGGTAGGAATCGCTTTTGCGGTCATATATAATCAGATTTGAGTTTACCGGTTTTCCAGGCACTCCGAACTGCGCGGAAACTTGCCCTTGTTGGGTAGTCAAGAAACCCAAGCTTAGCGCTTGACTTTTGAACTCAATACCCATAATATTACTATGGGTAACGCGAAACTAAGTCAAGGATGCCGACGATGAAACATGATGAGTTTTTCCGAAAGCACCCGGTTTTCACCGGAGGGGAGTTGGCCAAGCATCTGTCGTCCCATGGTGAAGTCGGCGGGCGGGCGCAGGAGGCGCTCCTGGCGTACCACCAGAAGGCCGGACGGGTCGTCCGGGCGCGGCGCGGGTTGTATGCCGTAATCCCGGCAGGAGCCGACACCGATTCGTTTTCGGTCGACCCATTTCTCGTAGCCGCGAAGCTGACCGTGGATGCGATCCTGTCGCATCATACGGCGCTTGAATTTCACGGGAGGGCTTACTCGGTACAGGAATACTTCACCTATTCGGCGTCTCGCCCGCTCGGCCCCCTGACGTTCCGCTCCCATGTTTTCCGGGGGACGAAGTTTCCCCAGGCTCTTCTCCGTGTGGGGAAGGAGCATTTCGGCGTTTCGACCGCGGAGCGCGCCGGTCAGGAGCTGAGGGTTACGAGTCTGGAACGGACCTTGGTCGATGTCCTGAATCGTCCCGACCTCTCGGGAAGCTGGGAGGAAATCTGGCGGTCGCTGGAATCCGTCGAATTCTTCGATCTCGACAAGATCGTGGAGTACGCGCTCCTGCTCGGAAATGCGACCACCGGGGCGAAGGTGGGGTTCTTTCTCGACCAGCACCGTGAAACTTTGATGGTGGAGGACCGTCATCTCAAGGCGCTTCACGACCTGCTCCCGCGACAACCGCATTATCTGGACCGCGCCAAGCGGACATCCGGTCGCCTCGTGTCGGAATGGAACTTGGTGGTTCCCAAGGAAGTGCTCGAACGGGTGTGGGGGGAGGTACTATGAAAATCTCCCCCGAGAAGCTGGCTGCCGAAGCGGGAGCGACGGGTTTCAGACCGGATGTGCTCGAGAAGGTCGCCCACCTGCTTGGGTTGCTGGACGCCTTGCGAAGTCACCCATTTCTCAAAGAGAAGCTGGTACTCAAGGGCGGCACGGCCCTGAACCTTTTCATCTTCGATGTGCCCCG
This sequence comes from Actinomycetota bacterium, assembly GCA_018333515.1. Taxonomy (NCBI): domain Bacteria; kingdom Bacillati; phylum Actinomycetota; species Actinomycetota bacterium. The sequence continues at coordinate 2,193 of JAGXSZ010000012.1, read as the reverse complement.
GCTCTCCGTCGACATCGATCTGAACTACGTGGGAGCCGAAGATCGTGATGGCATGCTCGCCGAGCGTCCTAAGGTCGAGCAGGCTGTTCAAGCGGTCTTTGCTCGGGAGGGCTTCACCGTCAGGCGGATGCCTGAAGAACACGCTGGACTTGGCCAAGCAGTTGGTTCCCACGCTGCGCGTCAATGCGGCCGAGGTCCAAGCGGAGTTAGCCGAATACGGGGCGCGCCTTGTAAGGGAATGCCGCGAAGGTCTATCCGCGGTCCTGCCCTTCACGGACTCCGAGCGGGCGTTTTTGGATCTGCTGCTGGACCGAGGGGCTATCGACCCGACGATTTTGACCGGCGATGCATCCCTTCAGCGACGCATACAAGGCCAGCCGCTTCTCGAATGGAAGGCTCTCAATGTGCGGCGTCACAAAGGATTGTCTTGACCACAATGTCGCGGCCTTGAAACTCGCGGGCGAGCAAAGTGCCGGGCAGAGGCGGCCTCGGATCGCGCAACGGGGATATGCGGCCGTCGCCGTTCTCGCTTTGACCTCGGCGGAACCCGAAGCGACCGGATCACGCAGAGCCCGCGTTCTCAAGTCGGCGTCATTGGCCAGTTCCTACTCCCCCCGGTTTCGACGGCGAGTATATGCGCCAGGACGTCACGCTAACCCACAACGACTCCGGCAAGTTCGAGGACCGCTGGGTCCATCTCAAGGCCAACCCGCTCTCGAACTGCGTCTTCATACGCGGTATCGAGAACTATGTCGTGCGCACCCAGCACCCGCGCTGGACGCGTGAGCGGCTTGCGGACGAGGGCGATGGCCTGGCGATATTCAAAAACGCGGTCGATTATGTGATGAAAGAGCTGTAGGCGGGCGCGAAGCGTTGCGGTGGGGATAGGTAAGATTGACCATAATCTAGACGATTGGTTCGCCTTGCCCGTCGGCGGCAATGATTCCCTCATCTTTGGCGGCATCAACCGCCGCGAAGCGATCGCCAACATCGAGCTTTCGAAAGATCTTCCGGCAATGGTTGTCTATGGTGTGTTTGCTTAGATTGAGGCGAGCCGCAATCTCTTTATTGGCGAGGCCTTGGCTGATAAGCCTTAGAACCTGCCTCTCACGGCCGGTTACTCGATGCTCCATCGTTCACCCTCCAACCTTTAAAACCACACTATAGACATGTGTTAGCATGATACTACGACACACTATAGCAACGACTAGCTAGCCTGTCAATCCAGTTTGACTGGATATCGACAGCTGGTTCTTGTTTCGAAGCCATACAGTTAGCATTACCGCCGACTGTTCAAAAAAGCTCCGCCCAGCCGGCTCAGTGGCGACCTGGCGTTATTAAACAGAGCACCTCCTCGCAATAGCTATTATTAGTTATATTTGGTTATTGCCCGTCGAAAGCATGCCTAGTACCCTATAGGTAGTTAGCAATACTGATAACGTAGAACGAATGTTGGCAATATATGTGAACTGCATGCGATAGGGCGGTACGCGTAGGCCCACAGCACTATGGTATTTTGGGTGGGAACATAAGAACAACTCCAATGAAAGTCGACTACATTGTTCATATACCGAGATAATGCGATTGAGCAGCTGCTATTTAACCACATATATATTCTCGACGGTTTAAGGATAAGGGGGATATCAAGTCATCCTATATAGTCTAGGGAAAAGAGAGTGAGGTGAAAAGAGAATTTCGGTGATGGTATCCCAAACTCTGATCAAGTAATGCTGTGACGATTAGTAGAAGGAGTCCAAAATATGATTTCTTATAAGAGAAGACCTACAGGCATACTAGCAGCGCTGGTTATTATGCTATTGCTTTTTAGTATACCCATGATAGCTGCTTTTGCCGCCGCTAACACTACGTCTAGTAACCAAAAGGCAAGTCTAGCCCCGGATGTTGTCAAAGAGCTGCAGGCACAATTAGGCGATTATCTTAAAAAAGATACGGATCTTAGGCACTGGAAGCTACTTGATACGAAGATATCCCTTGTCTCTCAAGAAAGTTCTGGCGCAGAGGTCTCAGCAGTATTTCATACCGAGAGAGAATATCGTTTAAATTATGCTAAAGCCGATGATGCACCTGCTCTTAAAGGGCGCTCTGCCTTCATGAAGAATAACGCGAAGAAGCTTTCGCAAAAGCAATTAGAGGCAGCCAACAAAGATATCGAGATTTGGCGCCAGGAATTAA
>JAGXSZ010000011.1 GCA_018333515.1 Actinomycetota bacterium | reverse complement strand
GCCCTGCGGGTCAGCCAGGCCGATATCCTCGCCTGCCAGGACGATCAAGCGCCGTAAAATAAAGCGCGGTTCTTCGCCGGCGGCAAGCATCTTGGCCAGCCAGTAGAGGGCTGCGTCTGGGTCAGATCCACGCACCGATTTGATGAAGGCGGAAATCGTGTCGTAATGGGCGTCGCCGCTCTTGTCATAGAGGATGGCGCGTTTCTGAATCGATTCCTGGGCTACATCCAGGTTGATGTAAATCACTCCGTTTCCATCCGGCGGGGTCGTTTCGACCGCCAGTTCGAGCGCGTTGAGCAAATTGCGCCCATCTCCACCGGAGACCCGCAGCAGGTGACGGCGGGCATCCGTGTCCAGACGGATGGTTTTTTGGCCGTAACCGCGGTCCGGGTCGCTGAGTGCCTGGTCGAGGATCTGGGCGAGGTGTTCCTCGCCCAATGGTTCGAGTTGGAAGAGGCGCGAGCGAGAGACCAGCGCAGCGATAACGTCAAAATAAGGATTCTCGGTGGTCGCGCCGATCAGGGTGATCATGCCGCTTTCAACCTGCGGCAAAAGCGCGTCTTGCTGGGCCTTGTTCCAGCGGTGAACCTCATCAACGAACAGAATGGTGCGCTTGCGGTTCATTCGCCGCCGTTCGGTTGCTTCGCCGATCACCCGGCGTAGTTCAGCAACCCCCACCAGGACCGCTGAGATACTTTCAAAATGAGCCTGGGTGCTGTTGGCAATGATCTGCGCCAGGGTGGTCTTGCCTGTGCCAGGCGGACCGAAGAAGATGATGGAAGAGAACAGCCGGTCGGCTTGGATGGCGCGCCTCAGCAGCTTGCCTGGGCCAACGATGTGCTCCTGACCGACGAATTCTTCCAGGGTCCGCGGGCGCATCCGCGCTGCCAGGGGAGCCTCCTGCCGCATGCGTTGTTGCAAGTCATGCTCAAAGAGATCCATAGCAGGATTCTATCATAAATATAAAGGGTATAGCACATATGTTCAACGTGTTTTATCGTGGTTTCCCTGGATTGCGTTCATAGGATGGGATCGTCGGGATGCGATGATTACTTTCAATCCAACCCCTCTAGAAGCGATCATCCAAAAGTTGATTTGCAAACGAACATTTGGCAAGACATTCTAGGCTCACCCGGGTAATTTGGATTTGGATGGTGGGTAGGTCCGCTTAGACGATCGGCCACACGCGGTTTAAAAAAATTCAGGCAGTTGTAATGCAAGGATAAGGTTTAGTTAAGGAGGTGCGAGGGGAAGATCCATAAAAAAGTTGACCTGCCGGGTAAAAATAATGGCATAATGGAAGAGCCGTATTTTTAGTATATTTTTACCATGTGGTGATTGGCCACAGTTCGGAATGGAGGTTTACCATGCGTGTTACCAAAACAAACTGCGGGTTGAAAGTCCACGCTGTAGCTGGAACCTATGTCGTATTATTTGGATTCGACCTGCCCAGCGAAGACTGTGAAGGTTTGGCTGGCTTTTCTCTCCACCGCCGCGACCATACCGAGAACGAAGCTTATTATCTGCTGGGGATGAAAACTTTTACCGAAACCGACCCTGGCTTCCCACCTGGATCGCTCTATTCGACACGCGACCACCCCATTCAGAGCTTTCAGTGGGCGGATTACAGCGCCAAACCCGGCCATGATTATACCTACACGATCGCTGCTCTCAAGGGACCACCCACCGACTTGAAGACCCATGCGGAAGTATCGATTTACCTTACCACCGAAAGTCCCGAATCAGGCGACCATGATATCTATTTCAACCGCGGTGTCGCGGCATCCCAGGGATATATGCGCCGCTTCGGTGACCGCCGGCCAAAAGATGTTCCCAACAAGATGGCTTACCAATGGCTGTCGCGTGGATTATACGAAGCGCTTGTGGAATTTGTCCGTTCGTGCCAACCCGGACGGCACGCTTTGCGTATTGCCGCCTACGAATTTCATTATATAGAATTCCTTCAAGTGCTAAAGGAGGCCCTGGATAGGGGTGTCGATATCCAGATCATCTACGATGCACGCCAGAAAAATCCTGGCGAATCCAATCAAAATGCAGTCGCCGCTGCCGGTCTGGACCAGGTGTGCATCCAACGGACCCGGCCAGAATCGTATATCGCTCACAACAAATTCATCGTCAAACTCGATCACGACCAGCCGGTTGCGGTATGGACGGGTGGGACGAATTTCTCTGAAGGCGGTATCTTCGGTCATTCGAACGCAGCCCACGTTGTTGAGGAACCAGCAGTGGCGGAAAAGTTTTTCGCCTACTGGAAAGCCCTCAGCCAGGATTTGCTTACCGTACCGATGAGAAACCAGGTCGAAATGATCACCCCACCCCTCCACGGAGCGCCTCCTGAGGGAACCAGTGTGCTTTTTAGCCCAAGGAAAAACCTGGATGCCCTTAACTGGTACGCAGACCTGGCACTCAACGCCAAAGACGGCCTCTTGATGACTTTTGCCTTCGGCATGCACGATCTGTTTAAAAACGCCTATCAAAATGGGCAAGCGCCTTTCCGTCTGGCGTTAATGGAAAAGAAAACCCGTTCGATGAAGGCTGGGCCTGAACTCGATGCCGAAATTCGCAAGATCGATCAACTGCGCTGGTTGCCCGAAAATGTTTTCGCCATTGGCGAATTTATCCGGACCAACGAGGTCGAAGGTTGGGTGCAGGAAAAGCTCAGCAACCTGAACACCCACGTCCGTTTTGTGCATAACAAATTCATGCTGATCGACCCGCTGACCGACGATCCGATTGTGGTAGATGGGTCGGCCAATTTTAGCGACGCTTCAACGCTTTACAACGATGAGAATATGGTGATCACCCGCGGCAACAGGCGTGTCGCCGATATTTACCTGTGCGAATTCATGCGGATGTTCAGTCATTTTGCCTTCCGTGAGTCCTTGCAATGGCGTGACGCCAATGAACCCCCCAAGCCTTTGCGTACGGATGACTGGTGGAGGGATTATTTCGGTAACACACCCCGCTCCTCCCGGAGGAAATTCTTCGCCCGGTCACAGGTATAAGATGGAAAGTGGATGATCCCCCCAATCCAATCCGGTGTTTAGGGTGCGAGCGCTTACGGGTTGGCTATTGGGTTGGCCGGGTAATCCATCCGATGGTTATGGGCCCCCTTGGTCGACCCACAGCCTGGTCAATGGCTTCGGTGCCCTGGCTGGGCGGGGGAGGATTTCGATACCCTGATGCGGAGGCGTTCGAGGTCAAAACGAGGCCGGGGGTAGCGGTTACTGGGGCTAAGGGATTCCGCGATCATAAGGTGTTGTGCCGGTTGCCGAAGCTGCTACCCAGCCTTTTTTGGCTGCTTTTTCCGGTAGCAAGCAGCCCAATACCGGTGGAATCACCGTCGATGGACCCGAGAATTTTCTGAGGTAAGGTCACGACCATAGCGCCTGACCCGATTCGACTGCCGGGTTGGTTTGGGATTCTAGGTTGTCCTCTGCGCTCAGCGAGCAGATCCGTTTCAAAATGGAAAGAGAACCGGCAGCAGCAGGGTGGATAAAGTCAGCACGATGAGGGCGATTGGCAAGCCGTTTTTGAGATAATCGGTGAAGCGGTAGCCACCGGGGCTCATCACCAGGATGTTTACGGGGTGAGATACCGGGGTCATAAAGCTGGAAGCGCACCCATATGCCACCCCCATGATAAAGGGATATGGCGAGACGTTCAGGCTTATGGCAGTCGCCAGCGCGATGGGGGCCATAAAAACCGCATTGACCGCCCCGGGGATGAACGGATTGAAGATCAACGTCAGGGCAATCAAGCCACCCAGGAGGGCTGTATGACCAAAAGGGCCGGCGGCAGCGATCACCTG
>JAGXSZ010000010.1 GCA_018333515.1 Actinomycetota bacterium | reverse complement strand
AAGATGAGTTTGGTATGCTCGCACGCTGGGCAGAAGGCCGGTCTTGCATATCCGACATTCTCTCCCAGATCGACATAGCTCTCGACAGATTCGTTCCAAGGAAATACGATAGTCATGTCTCACATCGAAAGGCTCTCCCGTCCCGCAAAGACAAAGGAGGGCCTTTCTCTTTCTTCAGATTTTGTGATAAGAGGATAGCAGAAAACCGGTTGAGTGGTTGCTAAGGAATGTGGCCGAGGAAGGGGTAGTTTACGTTAAATATTGTGGCCGGTGACAGATTGGTTGCCATAACACATCACCTCACACATATTCTTACACATCGGCTCACACATTATCAAGGGGGCTTTTGGGTTTCTCAAAGTGCTTTCCGAATATGCATTCATGCCAACGTAAATAAATGCCTCACAACCGTAATTCCTCCTGGTTATATTCGCATTTGCCCGAATCCGTAAGAAATTCTTAGGATTATTGCTTAGGTGCTCTGGGTTGATCGCTATTTGCACCTTTTTGTTATGGCTTGGGTATTCCAAGGTCTTTGCAGATTTTGGCGACAAGATAATCGTCGATTTCTTTGTGGCGCGGAACAGTTGAGGACTTCTTCTCGATGCGGTTTACGTAAACGGTGTGGTTTGCGCCCTCACGCAGGAAAACGCATCCGTTCTTCTCGAAATAGCGGATTAGATCTTTACGTTTCAAGCTATGATTTCCCCAAATTCCCGTCTTATTATTTCGGTTCCCTCCAGCTCTTCTTCTGCCATTTGCCGATTCGCCTCAAGAACAAGCTGAACGGCTTCTACTAAATTCTCTTCTGCTTCCTCTAACGTTTTTCCTTGAGTGTTTGCTCCAGGGAGTTCTTCAACATAACCGACGTAACCGTATGGGGATTTTTTGAAAACCGCTGTTAATTTCTCATGCATTTTATCACCTACCCTTTTTATTATTATGCCACAAGATAATTAGACTACAAAATTTACCATGCGCCTCTACCCATAGCTACAGGCAGTACAGTACCCAACCTTACGAGATATCGCTCTACAAAGCCGTAAATACGCATCCCCGGATCAGGTTCGAACTGCCATAAACATCTAGTCTGTCATTTACTTCTAAGGCACCATATTGGTGGATTACGGATCTTCTTGCCTGGATGACCGGTTTCAACAAAATCATCAGTCAAGGAAGCATAGTGTGATCTGTGAGTGTCGTTTCAGAATGGCTTAAGGCGATGATGCTCACAGATTACAACTCTAATCTTTTCCAACTAAGCGATAACCAACGCCGGGTTCGGTTAAGATATATTTTGGCTGGGTGGGGTCGGGCTCGATTTTCTTTCTTAGCTGTCCGATATAGATGCGCAGGTAGTGAGTCTCTTTTTGGTATTCCTTTCCCCAAATCCTGCATAAAAGCTGCTTATGTGTTAGCACACGGCCTGCATACATAGCCAGGTTCTTTAAGATATCATACTCTGTCGGCGTTAACTTAACCTCTTTACCCTTAAGCGCAACAAGACGATGCGCAAGATCAACTGTAAGATCGCCTAAAACTATGACCGGTTCATCTTCGGTTTTGGCTGCATGGCGCAGGGCGACGCGAATGCGAGCCAACAACTCTCCCATACTAAAGGGCTTCGTTACGTAATCATCAGCACCTGAATCGAGAGCTTTGATCTTCTCTTCCTCATGTTCCTGAACGGTTAGCATGATTACCGGCACTTGCGACCATTCTCTAATTCGCTCAAGTAAGGTTAATCCATTTAAGTCGGGCAAGCCAATATCGAGGATAATCAAATCGGAATGAAACGTAGCCGCCTGCCTCAGGCCGTCGTGCCCCGAAGATGCCTCGCCGATCTGATAATCATGCCCTTCCAGAGCTACGCGAAGCAGGCGTCTGATTTGCTCTTCGTCGTCGATGATGAGAATACGGGCACCTTTAGCAGGCACGATCTACACCTTCTTTGACGACGGGCTCTTTTATCGTTGGCTGTTTTTCGATCGGCAGAGTAAACGTAAACACGCTGCCGCCTTCTGGCGCTGCATCAACCCAGATGCGACCGCCGTGAACTTCGATAAGGCCCTTACAGATGGAAAGACCAAGCCCGGTACCACTGACATGCTCGGGCGAATACAGTCGATAAAACTTATCAAACACCCTATCCCTGTCCTCTTCTGCAATGCCGGGGCCACGATCTGCTATCGACACCTGAATAGTTTCGTCTGCTTTGCGTGCCGCAACTGATATCTGGCTGCCTGCCGGCGAGTATTTGGCTGCATTATATAAGAGATTTACGATCACTTGCTCAATCAATGAAAAGTCGGCCCGCACCAATGGCAACTCAGCCGGGATATCGATGCGTATAGGACGGTTTTTCAATGCATCCCCGACTTTTCGGAGCGCAACGCCGATCATGTCTTGTATATCACACCAGTCTTTATTCGGCTTCAGCATACCGCTCTCCAGTCGCGCCGTATCGAGTAAATTTCCAATCATATGGTTCATTCTGAGCGCTCCATCTTTAATGGATGAAACCAGCGCCTGCCTGGCCTCTACGTCGTATACGCCCTCTTCCTCGAGGCTCGTTATCGCCCCCGTGATTGAAGCTAACGGCGTGCGCAAATCATGCGAGACGGAGTTGAATAATGCGGTGCGAAGCCTTTCAGATTCAACTACACTACTTGCCAGCCGCGCTTCTTCAGTCAACCGAAGCCGCATAATGGCCAGCGATGCTAGGCCCGCAAACCCTTCGAGAAGCCTGCGCTGTGCCGGCAAGGCCATCCTCTCAGGTTCAACCGGCAGAATACCCAGTGCGCCAAGCTTTGTTTGCTCGCTTTTCAGCGGTACATACAAGCCCTCAGCGCCCGCTAAAGTCTCAGAGCCCTTTCCGGCAAACTGACCGTTCTCAAACACCCAATACGCTACCGCCCTCTCTCGCTCGTCATCCAGCTTTTCGGCCCCTGGAGTTGCGGCCAGAATCTTAAGACTGCCCGTGTTATCAGGCATGTAAATAACGGCGCTGGTACCGAGAGCATCATAGACCGCTTTCACAACGGTGTCTAGTAACTTTTTCATGTCCGTCTCGGCAGCCATCTGCCGGCTTAAGGCATAGAGAATAGCCGTCCTCTCTTCGCGCCTGCGCGCTCGTTCGGCTTGTTCACGAAGTCTGCCGGCCAAAGTTCCGGTTATAAGGGCGTCTATAAGAAAGACCGCAAAAACTACTAGGTATCGCAGATCCGCAACAACAAACGTAAATACCGGCGGTATGAAAGCAAAATTGAACGCCAGAACAGCGACGATAGAAACGAAGACAGCTGGTGAACGCCCATACCTAGCCGCTATATACAGCACTGGCAGCAAGTAGAAGAGCGCCATGTTTGTGATATCAAACAGCGATGGTACATATGGTTGCGCTAGCTTTGTTATGACAGTGAGCACCGCAATAATAAGAAATGTCTCAACATACGGCCGTATATCAATTTTTCGCTCTACAACAACAGAACGAGCCATTCCTCGACGAGCCGCTTCCCTGGACTTAGCCGCGCCCGGTATTACATACACACTCATTCCCTGGCTTCCCCTGATGACCTGATCGACCACAGAGATACGCCACAAGACGCTGATTGGTTTATGCAACGGTTGTCCTATGACAATTTGCGTCACGTTCTTACGCCTGGCGAGTGCAAGAATCTCTTCTGCCACATTATTTCCTGTTATGGCGATTACTTGCGCACCAAGCTCTTCTGCAAGTCTTAGATTGCGCGACAACTGGTCGCTTGCAGCCTGGCTCATATGTTGTCCAGGTATTTCGACATAGGTGGCGATCCATGGCGCCCGCAGCCCTGCTGCTAATCTCGCTGCCGATCGCGCTACCTGCGCTGAAAAAGGGCTGGGGCTAAGAGCGGCAACCACTGCCTCCCTAACGGGCCAGGGTCCTGCAATGGCATGCTCTTCCCTATATCGATCGAGTTGTCTGTCTACCTCTTGCGCCGCATAACGCAGGGTAAGTTCCCTGAGGGCATTGATGTTACCCGGGCGGAAAAACTTCTCTATCGCCCGTGTGGCCTGCTCTGGGATGTATACTTTTCCTTCTTGAAGTCTTTTGATGAGTTCATCAGCGGAAATATCGATAAGCCTGATCTCGTCGGCTTGCTCAAGAAGCTTGTCGGGCACAGTCTCGCGAACCGGGATCTGCGTGATCTGCGTAACGATGTCGTTCAAGCTCTCGACATGCTGGATATTTAACGTCGTGTAGACGTTAATGCCGGCCGCTAATAGCTCTTCAACGTCTTGAAATCGCCGGGCATGGCGTGAGCCTGGGATGTTCGTGTGTGCGAGTTCATCGACGAGCACCAGGGATGTATGGCGCTTAAGGATCGCGTCGATATCCATCTCTTTGAAGGTTTTACCCCTGTATTCGAGGTCGCGCCCCGGAATTCTCGGCAGCCCCTCAAGCAAGGCTTCAGTTTCACGGCGCCCGTGTGTCTCCACCCAGCCGATAACCAGGTCGACACCCTCTGCCAAGCGCTCCTGTGCAGCCTCCAGCATTGCAAACGTCTTACCGACGCCCGCTACGGGTCCCAAAAATATGGTAAGTTTGCCGCGTGCCGCTCGCTCAATTCTTGCTAATAGCTCTTCAGGGCTCGGCCTTTTACCGGCCTCCATTGCTAGTCAATCCTTTCGGGGATGGCATTATCGCGAAATCTCATCGAGATCCCGGTTTAATCGTAGCACATTAACTCTTGGCTCACCCAAGAAGCCGAATTGACGTCCTTCGATATTGGCATCTATAATCTCTCGAACCCTCGACTCCGTCAAATTTCTCGCATTCGCAACACGCGTCACCTGCAACTCAGCCGCTGCCGGGCTTATATGCGGATCAAGTCCGCTGGCGGAAGCCGTGACTAGATCAGGAGGTAGTTTAGCATTGCTGGGCAGGCCGTTATCAGAGCGCAGCTCTGTTGCACGTCTTGCTATCTCATCCAGAAGTGTTTTGTTGGTTGGGCCGAGGTTCGATCCTGACGAAGCGCCGGCGTCATAGCCACCTTCGCCGGTGGCTGATGGCCTGCCGTGGAAATAGCCAGGGCTCGTGAACTGTTGCCCGATAATCTCTGAGCCGACCAGCATGCCTTGCTGGTAGATCAACGATCCACCTGCTTGTTTTGGAAAAATAACCTGGGCCAGCCCGGTTACCACGAGCGGATAGAGTATGCCGACCAAAACGGTCATGGTAATCAGTATCACCGAAGCTGTAACTATTCTTTTCACCATCAGGCGCACGCTTCCTTTTTCATCATGTCTAGATAATCCCCAGCGTTACCAGCACAATATCGATCAGCTTTATTCCGATAAACGGGACGATCAGTCCGCCAACGCCATAGATGAGAATATTGCGCCGCAAAATAGCGTTTGCGCTAAGAGGAAGATACTTAATGCCGCGTAAGGCCAACGGTACAAGTGCAATTATAATGAGAGCGTTAAAAATTACCGCGGATAGTATGGCGCTTTCCGGTGTGGCGAGCCTCATGATATTAAAGACCTCAAGCTGTGGATAGGTTGATACGAACAGCGCCGGTATTATAGCAAAGTACTTTGCGACATCGTTAGCTACGCTAAAGGTTGTGAGCGCCCCGCGCGTCATCAAGAGCTGCTTGCCGATCTCTACCACCTCAAGAAGCTTGGTGGGGTTGCTTTCAAGATCGACCATGTTACCAGCCTCTTTGGCGGCTTGCGTCCCGCTATGCATGGCGACCCCAACATCGGCTTGAGCTAGAGCAGGTGCATCGTTAGTGCCATCACCGGTCATAGCTACCAGATGCCCTTGTGCTTGGTAATCACGAATATACCTTAATTTAACCTCTGGCTTTGCTTCGGCCAAGAAGTCGTCCACGCCCGCCTCGGCAGAGATTGCCGCCGCCGTCAGGGGATTGTCGCCGGTAACCATGATCGTTTTGATGCCGGCCTGGCGAAGCTCTGCAAACCGCTCCCGCATGCCGCCTTTGATCACGTCTTTCAAATACACCACGCCAAGCACTTTGGGGCCCTCTGCCACAACTAAAGGTGTCCCGCCGGCTTTGGCTACATTTTCAACGCCAAGTCTTACCTCGGGCGCATACGCTCCGCCCTGAGACGTCACGTAATCTTCAATGGCATCAGCTGCCCCTTTGCGAATCTCTCTCCCCTGAAGATTTACGCCACTCATCCTTGTGTGTGCGCTAAACGGCACAAATGTTGCGCCAAGCGCGTGAAGGTCGCGCTCGCGTATCTGGAATCTGTTCTTCGCCAGCACCACAATGCTTCGCCCTTCTGGTGTGTCATCGGCAATTGACGCTATCTGGGCGGCATCTGCAAGCGCCTCTTCGAGTATGCCGGGCGCCGGAATAAACTCTGTCGCCATGCGATTTCCTAAGGTAATGGTGCCCGTCTTATCGAGCAGTAGCACATCGACATCGCCGGCAGCCTCAACGGCCCGGCCCGACATCGCAAGCACGTTGTGCTTGAGTAAGCGGTCCATACCGGCAATGCCGATAGCGCTGAGCAATCCGCCGATCGTGGTCGGGATTAAGCATACAAGGAGAGCGATGAGAATCGGCACCGACACCAGAGCGCCAGAATAGATCGCATAAGGCTCTAGCGTCGCCACGGCCAATAAGAAGATTATGGTGAGACCCAAGAGCAGAATGGTAAGGGCGATTTCGTTCGGTGTTTTTTGCCTGCGAGCACCTTCCACCAGGCTTATCATCCGGTCCAGGAATGTCTCGCCCGGGTCGGCGGCGATGCGAACCTTTATCCAGTCTGACAAAACCCTGGTTCCGCCAATAACGTTGTTTAACCCCTCGCCGGATTCCCTAATGACCGGAGCCGATTCACCGGTTACCGCGCTTTCATCAACCGAGGCGATGCCATCGATAACCTGCCCGTCTCCGGGAACATAGTCCCCTGCTTCTACGAGCACAATATCGTCTCTTCGAAGGTTGGCTGCCGGCACTTGCTGAGTTTCTCCGTCAACGAACTTTTTCGCTATGGTCTCGCTTCGCGAGCGTCTGAGTTCAGCCGCCTGCGCCTTGCCCCGGCCTTCGGCAACCGCCTCTGCAAAGTTGGCGAAGACAACAGTCAACCACAACCATATCGCGATCTGTATCGTGAACCCCAAACCTGCCGTTGCTCCGATCGCCAGATCACGCACAACAAAAAACGTCGTCAACAGGGCGCCGATCTCAACGACAAACATTACGGGGTTGCGAAGCTGCGTTCTTGGACTTAGCTTCGTAAACGCATCCCTGATCGCGGGAACCATAATTTCCGGCCTGAACGTGCCTGTTGGCTTATGGGTGCCGTGATACGCCTCTGGTTCTCGTGAAAGCATATATAAGTACCTCTACTGTTAGAATCTTTTCCTGTTAGTACATTTTTCCGGCTAGCATCTGGAATTGCTCAACGAGCGGCCCAAGCGCTAACGCCGGGAAGAACGTCAGCGCCCCGATAATCAAAACCACTCCAGCCAGCAGCCCCGTAAATAGTAGCCCGGTAGTCTGAAAGGTGCCGGGCCCCGCTTGCAATACCTTTTTTTCCACCATACTGCCCGCAATAGCCAGCACCGGCAAAATCACACCGAATCTTCCAATGAGCATTACAAGCCCAAGCGCTATAGTGTAGAAGGGAGTGTTTACCGTTAGGCCGGCAAAGGCGCTCCCATTATTGCCGCCCGCTGATGAAAACGCATAAAGAATCTCGCTCAAGCCATGCGGACCTGGGTTTAAGATGGAACTTGTCCCCGCTTTTATAAGGACGGCAAGGGCGCTCCCTAGCAAGACTGCCGCCGAGGGAATTAACACAGCTAGCACCGCCATTTTAATCTCCCACGACTCGATCTTCTTGCCGAGATACTCGGGAGTTCTGCCAACCATAAGACCGACGATAAACACCGTGAGAATGACAAAAACAAGCATTCCGTAGAGACCGGCGCCAACGCCGCCGAATATCACCTCACCGAGCATGATGTTAAGCATAGGAACGAGTCCGCCTAACGGTGTGAAGCTATCGTGCATCGAGTTGACCGAACCGTTTGATGCTGCTGTAGTTGCAGTCGCCCATAGGGCAGAATTAGCGATGCCAAATCGAACCTCCTTACCCTCCATAGCCGTAGGCTCGCTTATGCCAAGTTCGGCAATCTGGGGATTTCCGTAATGCTCGCTTGTATACGTTACCCCTAGGCCGATCGTAAACAAGAGAAGCATAGCCCCCAGGATCACATACCCCTGGCGTAAATCACCTACCATGCGACCAAAGGTAAAGGTTAGAGCGGCGGGAATCAAAAGGATGGCTAACAACTCGAAAAAGTTGCTTAAAGGCGTCGGGTTCTCAAACGGATGCGCGGAGTTTGCATTGAAAAACCCTCCCCCGTTGGTACCAAGCTGCTTAATTGCCTCCTGTGAGGCGACAGGACCCATTGCAATAGTTTGCCTGGCGCCCTCCAGTGTCGTTGCCGTTTGATAGGAGCTAAAATTCTGGATTACCCCTTGAGACACCAGGAAGATGGAAAACACCAAAGATAACGGTATAAATACCCAGAGAACGCTTCTCGTGAGATCGAACCAGAAGTTACCGATGTTTTGGGCTGTTTTTCGGGTAAGCCCCCGTATTAAAGCGATAACGACCGCTATTCCGGTTGCGGCCGATACAAAATTCTGAACCGTTAACGCCACCATCTGCGTAGAATAGCTCATAGTCGTCTCGCCGCCGTACGCCTGCCAGTTTGTGTTGGTCATGAAGCTAACTGCGGCATTAAATGCCACGTATGGATTGACCGCGCCGAAACGCTGCGGATTCAGCGGTAATACCCCTTGCAGCAATTGGATTACGAAGACTGCGATAAAACCGAGGGCATTAAATACTAACAAGGACAGCGCGTATTCCTTCCAGCCCATTTCCTGGGCGGGATCGATTCTCGCTATCCGGTAGATGAACGCCTCGAGAGGTTCAAGAAGTGGATCAAGAAACGTCCGCTCCCGACCAAAGACCCTGGCCATATAGAATCCCATTGGAGCAGCAAGAAGCAGAACAACACCGATATATACGGCCATCTGAAGTACATCTGTGTTTACCATTAGAGCTCCTCCGCCTTCATCAAGGCGTTGACTAAATAGACAAGGAGCGCTATCGCTATGATTCCGCCTAATACCAAATCAAACATGGTCAACCTCCGCTATGGAGTACTCTCAACGCTTACGCCTGTTGGCTAACTGCCGTAATACAATCACTAACACGAGGAAGACGATTAAGCCCCACAAAAGTATGCGAATCATGAGCCCGTACCTCAACCTCTTTTTAAGTAATACGGGCTTAACACTGAATGTATACCCGTCATTAGCTGAAGCATTCCATCGCTGTTCATCTTACCCTTGGTAGATATCAATTAGATGTTAAGAATAATTGCCGAAGCGTAAATATTTCGTAAAGTTAATGAAGGGGCGTGCTCCCCAAGGAATGTTATGGTGGGACAGGCACAACTATTCGGTATAGCTCTAAGGATTAGGGGTCGTTGTTACAGATTCTCAAGATTCTTTACCTTAAAGTAGCCCCACAAAGGGAGCAAGATGTGCCCCCTCTCCCTTGAGGGGAGAGGGCTGGGGTGAGGGTGAAGAGAGTCGGATGAGGGTAAGAGATGTGGGTATCACCCTCCCCGCATCGGGTTCGAAACCCTCACAAACCCCAGACACAACCACCACCCCAAAACCGCTCCTAAAAGATGCTCTTCCAAAGCCGGTCGAGGTAGAAGCGGGCTATTTTGGTGAAGCGGGGTTTTTCGATTGAGCGCTCGGCGATGAGTTTGGTTGACGCGACCTCACGTCCGGCCTGGTTGACCTTGATTTTGCCGAGGACTTGGCCTTTAGTGATGGGATAATCGATATCGCGTTTGAGCGATATGGTGGTCGATGTCTCTAATGAGCGCCTGACGTTTCCTTCGACATCGTCTTTCGCGACTAGATCCAGCTCATCGCCGTATTTTAGCGCTACCATCCTGTGTTTGTGCCCTTTGGTGATGAGCTTTTTCTTCTCATATAGGCTGAAACCATAGTCGAGCACTTGCTGCGACTCATTGAAGAGTCGCTTATATGAACCGGACCCCAAGACAACGGCGATTACCGAGACGGTGTCGGTCTCGGCCGAGGAGACGAGGCAGTATCCGGCTTCGCTTATATAACCCGTCTTGATGCCCGTCGCGAGCGGGTATAACCCAAGCAGTTTGTTTCTATTCTCGACTACCGTGAGTTTCTTCGGGTCGGAGCGGTTGAGCTTCCATTCCGTGGTTGAGACTATAGTCTTGAAGTCTTCGTTTTTCAGGCCATAGCGCGCTATCTTGGCGAGGTCTCGCGCGGTCGTATATTGCGTCTTGTCGGAGAGCCCGTGCGGGTTCGCATAGTGTGTGCTGAAGGCGCCGATGCGCGTGGCCTTGGTATTCATAAGGTCGATAAACTTGCCGACGTCTCCGCCGATGTGGTCGGCAATGACGAGCGCGGAATCATTTGCCGAGCTAAGCATAAGGGCGTAGAGGAGGTCTTTGAGCGCTAATCGCTCACCGACCGATAACTTTATCCCGTATGGCCCGGCAGCCGCTACCTCTTCGCCGACGGTTATGGTATCGTCCATCTCCTCGCGCTCCAGCGCGAGGATGGCGGTCATCATCTTGGCCGTGCTGGCGGCGGCGCGTTTTTCGTCGGCGTTTTTTTCCCAGAGGACCTCGCCGGTCTTTTCATCGATGAGTATCGCCGCCGGCGCCTTTATCTTAAGGGATGGAGCGGTAGTGTCGGTCGCGGCAAACGCCGCACTTTGAAACGAGGCGGCGACCACTAGAGTTATGGCTAGAATGAGCGTCTTAATTGCTGTTCGATTCATACTTCGCACCTGATAAAACTGTTTCTTCTAGGATAACACGAGTTTAGCGACGAGAATGATTGGTTTTAGCGGCTCTACGATTTATCCGCTTTATTTGAGGTCTTTGTCGGCGCGTTGGACGAATTCGCTGTAGGCCTCGTAACCGAAGGGCACGAAAACGACCTTCTCAAGCGTTTTACCACCGCTCGCCGCATGCTCTTTTAATACCCTGAACATAATTTTGGCGCATTCCATCACGGGGAACCCGCCGACGCCGGTCCCAAGCGCCGGGATTGCGATACTTTTTACTCCCAAGTCCTGGGCGAGATTTAGCGTGGCCCGGATCGCGCTCTCGATTTTTTCTCCATCGGTCACCCGGTCTATCCCCATGACCGCCGCGTGGATCACATACTTTGCCTTTAACGCTCCGGCTGAAGTCTCGATGGCGGAGCCGACATCTATCGGGCCTTTTTCTACCGCTTCTTTCTCGATGGAGACGCCGCCCTTTCGCTTTATAGCCCCGGCCACGCCCGATTCCATATAGAGTTCGCTGTTGGCGGCATTGACTACCGCCTCGACATCGATTTCGGTAATATCGCCTTGCTCTATGATGATTTCAACGTCGCCAAACCTGTAATCCATTGCAACCTCCGTTCGGCTCTCGCCAATTCGCAAACCGTCCCCCCGTAAATGTAATATCTTAAATCTCATATATACAACACATATTGAGCTTAAGGCAAGTACTCTTTTCGCCGGCAACGCTGCCGCATCCCATAGAGCGCTTGTTAATTGTTTAACGGATGCGTTTAACCGATGCCGATGCGGGGGTATAACTCTCAATGCGTACCCGTTTAATCGACTTTATCCAGTCCGGCCAATATCGAGTCTAGGCGAAGCAATCGGAGAAACTTTGTGCAAACGTCAGACAGTTTCAGCAGCCAGGTCATCAGGCTCGATTCCGAGCTTCTCGTCAGTCTCCATGGCGACCTCGACGCGTATTCGATATCGGAGATACAAAAACAGATATGGGGCCGGCTGGAGCCCGAGATTACTAAAGTGACCTTCGATTGTGACTGGGTCCAGTACGTCGATAGCGCTTTCCTCCAGTTCCTATCGCGGATAGCCGGCCAGGTCGAAACCGTCCAAATAATCAACGCGAGCAGAACCCTTAGAAAGAGCCTTGAAATGACCGGGCTTAATCGTCTGTTGAAGCTCGATTGAATTGAGCGCGCCGGCCCCGCCGGAGTGCCGCTGCCGGCGCGGCGCTACTATAGCGCGCTAAGCTCGGCCTCGCTCAATATCTTTAGGTTCGCTTTCCTCATGACCTCGATTGCTCTCTCGGAATCCTCGACCCGCATGATATCTATCGCCGCGTTTCGGTTTTTGTCGACGAAGCAGTAGAGATATTCGACGTTCATGCCGTTGTCGTCGAGGACCGAGAGGATCCTCGATAGCGAGCCGGGCTCATCCGGGACTTCAACCGCGACCACCTCGTTTACTTTGACCGTGAAGTTGTTAGCTTTAAGAACATCAAGCGCTTTTTGCGAATCATCGACTATCAAACGCAATATTCCAAAATCCGACGTGTCCGCAATAAAAAGAGTACGGATGTTTATCCCGTTCTCACCGAGCACCCTCGTTACGTCGGCCAACCGTCCTTTTTTGTTCTCCAGAAACACTGAAAGTTGTGTCGCTTTCACCCCTGTACCTCCCCTAATATTTACGGCCGCTCAGGGCTCGCGAAGCTTCATTCGAGATACGATTCCGCGTCGCCCCACATATTCCAAGCCGCCATCATTATCTACTCCGCGGGCCGGCTGCTTTACTGTTTAGCTAGAGCCGCCGGTTGTCTATGACCCTTACGGCTTTGCCTTCGCTCCGCTGAATGGTCTTCGGCTCGACGAGTTTTACCGTAACGGATACGTTGAGCAAGCTCTCCATCTCGCGTTTTATTTTCTTCTCGAACGCTTCCAAGTGCCTCACCTCATCAGAGAAGAACTTTTCGTCTACTTCGACACGGACCTCCATGATGTCGAGCCGGCCGACGCGGTTGACGATTATCTGATAGTGGGGCTGGGTACCTTCTATATCCATGAGTACACTCTCGATTTGCGATGGGAAGACGTTGACCCCCCTGATAATGAGCATGTCGTCGGTCCTGCCGGTCACCCTGTCCATCCGCACAAGGGTACGGCCGCACGCGCAGCGCTCGTAGTTTATCGCCGATATATCGCGAGTGCGGTACCTGATAATCGGTATCGCCTCTTTGGTGATGGTCGTAAAGACGAGTTCGCCCCGCTCTCCCTCGGGCATGCGCTCGCCGGTATCCGGGTCGATTACCTCTACGATGAAGTGGTCCTCGCCGATATGGAGGCCGTTTTTCTCGGGGCATTCATAGGCGACACCGGGGCCCATGACTTCGCTGAGGCCGTAGATGTCGATGGCAAGAATGTTAAGCCGCGCTTCCAGGTCTTGCCGCATACTGTTCGACCAGGGCTCGGCGCCGAAGACGCCGGCTTTTAACTTAAGGTTTTTCTTGGCGCCCGTCTCCTCGGCGACCTCCGCCAGAAAGAGCGCGTAAGAGGGTGTGCAGGCGAGTATGGTGCAGCCGAAATCCTCCATTATGGTTATCTGGCGCTTGGTATTGCCGCCCGAAATCGGAACTATGGAAGCGCCTACGCGCTCCGTGCCGTAATGGATACCGAGGCCGCCGGTGAAGAGGCCGTAACCGTAAGCGTTGTGGACAACATCGTCCGCTGTTGTGCCGGCGGATGACAAAGTCCTCGCCATCAATTCGGCCCAGGTATCGATGTCGGTGGCGGTGTAGCCGACTACCGTGGACTTCCCGGTCGTCCCCGAAGACGCGTGGAGCCTGACGATGTCTTTCTTTGGCACTGCGAACATACCGAACGGGTAGTTATCTCTAAGGTCTGCCTTCAAAGTAAACGGAAATTTCTCGAGGTCATCCAGGGTATTCAAGGAATTCGGGCTCAGCCCGTGCTCATCGAAGCGCTTCTTATACATAGGTACGTTCTCATAAACCCGCTTGACCGTTTGGCGCAACCGCGCGAGCTGCAGCTCTTCGAGTTTCCCCCGCGGCATTGTTTCGGCTTCTTTGTTCCAGATCATCACGTGCTCCCTCACAGATTTATTTTTTTAAACAGCGACCAGCCAAAGCGCTGGTCGTCCCCCCTGTAATTATTTATACATAATAGCGAATATATCCCGCTGTCGCCAGGCGGTTTGCGCTGATGAGGCTCAAGTTTGGCCGCTTCGGGTCGCTATTCAACCGCCGGCTGAGCCGGAACGGGCCGTCGCGGCTCCGAGGTCTGTGCTGGGGACCGCGTCGTAGACGGTGTCGAGGGCTGCGCTTTTTCGGGCTGCGGCGTTACGGCCGCTTCTTTCGTGCCCACTCTTATCACCGCGGTTTTCGGCTTATAGCGGCTGAAAAACTTTTCCTCTTTGACGACCTTACCGTCGATTTTTGTTATCCTCTTGACCGTAATGTCACGCCCAGGGGCGCCGCGATCTTTGACTTTGGTAACACCTTTTGCCAAAGTCGCATCGTCCTCGTACTCTGTCGGAAACGGCTTAAAGTTGCTCGGTGCGCTCGTCGTATATGCGACTTCGACACCCCGGCTCGTGCTATAGAAATTTATGGTCAACGCGCTCGACGTCGCGTTGACCTTTATCAGCATATAGAATTTGGTGCTATTCTTGAATTTGAAGTCGGGGCCGCCGTATGAGACAGTGGCGTCGCGCCCGGTCGGGTACTGGCTAATGAAAAGGCTGTGGTTGTTCCGTTCGACCACCTCGTATCCCCCAAAAAAGACCGCGTTAAAGAGTGTTGTGGTGACCTGGCATACACCGCCGCCTAGCGATGGCCGTAGCTCGCCGTTGATAATCGCGGGCGCCTCTTTATAGCCCTTGCTCGCTGTTCGAGGGCCGATATTGCCGTTGAACGAGAACGTCTCATCGGGAGCCAATATCATCCCGTCGAGTTCCGCTGCGAGCGTCTTGATATTGTGCACCCGGGATGTCTGGGACGCGTTGTAGCGCGTTGTATAGCTTGAGACTTTCTCTTTAATTCCCATGTTCTTCGCGTCGTCGGTCGTGAGCGCCGGCTCCACTATCTCGGTCGCAAGCATCACCTGCCGGTTATCGCCGGTCTTGCTCGCTTCGAGCATCCCCTCGATCGCCCTCTCTGTGTCGACCTTGACTCCGTTTTCGCTCGGAACGATCGTAACGGTATCCTCGACTATCTCAAAGTAGGCGTCTTTCGGCTCGCTCGCTATATTTGCGGTCAGCTTTTCAATATCGAGCGCGGCCTTATCGCCGTCGAAATCGACATCGAGGCTCCAGACCACGCCCGCCCGAACTTTCCTAAACGATATCCAGTCGATGATTTGCTCTTCGCTTATGATCCAATTATCCTGCTTGTATGTCAGCCCCAGCGGCCCGTCTATCATCCGCGCGACCGTGTTTTTCGTTTCAGCGAGCACTTCCTCGTGTATCTCCGGCTTCCGCGTTTTTACCGGAACGAGAACGCTCTGTTTCTTGGGGTCCCCGAAGGCGGTCAGAAGCCGCGGCTCCAGAACGTTGCGTACCACCGTCAAGCCGTTCTTGCTGTTTGTAATGACTACTTTTCCCTCGACTATCTTTATCTCGGCGTCTTGGGCGGCCCGATCTACCTCTTTGGCCACCTTATCGACAAACGCGTTGAATTTAGCATCCTCGTTGTTGAAGACGGGCGTCGGCGCCCTCTTGTCGAACCACAGGCTCACGCGGGTCCGCGTATCTTTAAGAAAACTGCCGCTGCGGCCCAATGCGAAGGCTTTCTTTACCGTTGCGTCGACGTCTACTTCGACCCCGAGTTCAGCCGGTGTAGCGACCCATTTCTTGTCGGCATAGGCCACGTTGACTTCTCGTCCCTCGAGTTCCTTCGCTAGTTCGCGTATACTCTCGGCGGCGGCTTCTTTTGTCTGGCCGTCCAGGGGCAGACCGCCCACACTCACATTCCGGTGGATTTTATTGGCGTATAGCGCCGCGTCGGCAATCCCAAGCCCGAGCACCAATACGATGATTAGCACAACCGCTATGAGACTTCTCCTGAGCCAAGTTACTTCAAGCGCCTGTTTCAATTTCTCTTTCACTTTAATTCCTCTACTCCGCTGCGTGCTCGACCGACTCTCTCCAACGTGCTTCGAGTACCGCTAAACCACTCGACCCCGGGCGCCGACACTACTTGTTGCCCGCCTGTTTTGCCGAAGCCGCATTTATCTTAATCTCAGTATCTTTCGTTATATACAAAGATACGCCCGTGAGCGAACTAAGCTTATCGCGAATCCCTCCGGGGATTACAAGCGCATCGTGTATCACCTCGGGGTTTCCAATCGCCAACACCTCATACGGGGCCGCTATCCGCTTCTGGTTTATTGCTATGACCCCTTCCGTCTCCGATATGCCGGTCGCGGCGACGATTCGTATCCCGTTAATAGATATCGCTTCCGCGCCGCCGACGCGCAGTTCGGTAACGATGTCGACCATATCGTAAGCCCTGAGCGTCGCATCTTCGTCGGTAACGAGCGCCTTGATTCCGGGTCCATAAACCTTCGTCATGCCGGCTATGATTTTGAGGTTATTCAGGTTTTTCGAGGATTCCGTCATCACCTCGGCGCTGTTATTGCTCGCCTGCTCGATTTTGAACAACTGAAGGCGCAAATCGGCCGCCTCGACCCTGAGCGTATTTATCTCGCCATCGAGTTTGCTCACGATTTGCGTCAGGTCGGATTCCGTCGCGTTTTGCAGCGATTGTGTCGCCGATTGGTGGACACGCAGCTGGGTCACGATTAATATGCCGAGCAACATAGTTACCGCCGCAATCGCTATCTGAGTCCTTTTTGCCTGGTTATTTAGTGCTGTGATAAAGCTTCGAAAATATTTCAACGCCCGTTACTCCCAGTGACGCTTCTGAAAATAATGTCTCCGCACAAGCGCGAGATTCTGGAACAAGCGCACGCCAAACGCGACCACCGCCGCGAGATAAAGGTCTACCCCCAGACGGTCGCCGAGAAAGACGATAAACGCCGCAAGCAAGGTGTTGCTAAAGAAACCCGTGAAAAACAATTTATCGTTAAATTTCATTTCGAGGCTCGCCCTCAAGCCGCCGATAGCGCTATCGAGAGCCGCCAACACCGCAATACCCAAGTATTTCGAGTAGACAAGCGGTATGGGGATGTTCAACACTAGTCCGAGCGCTATTCCGGCAAGTAGTCCAATAAGAGGCAGCACCTAGTCTCCTCCTTCAACGACCTTTGCATTTTCAATCAATAAACCACCTTTGTACGCAGGGATAACTACATCGTCTCTTTGTTCTATCTTTTTTACCAAGCCATAGTAATTGGCGACTTCATTTAGGAGTTGCCGCGATTTCTCATCC
Source organism: Actinomycetota bacterium (assembly GCA_018333515.1). NCBI lineage: Bacteria > Bacillati > Actinomycetota > Actinomycetota bacterium. Next base: position 12,325 of record JAGXSZ010000010.1, on the reverse strand, counting down.
GCATTCAGGGCGCTTACAAGCTTTTCGGAATCGCCTACCGCCCGAATCTTGAATGGAGAGACCAGCCGCGTCGAATTGACCAAGACCGTGCCGCCGGCGCAACGAATAGACGATAGCGACGTCAGCCTCTGCCCGTTGACGGAGACTGCTAGCGCCCCGCCCGACCATAGACTGTTGACAACTGTGCGCAGGTCGTAGTCGTGGATGACATAATTGTTCGGGTCCCCGTCCTTCGGATACTGGGGGCTGTCCGCAAGGGTTATAATGACGCCGCGACCGATGGCCGGCACCAGACCCGTGGCCTTCCGCGTCTGCTCGAGTTCGCTCGTATAAGCCGTCAGCATTCCCTCGTTCTTCGCCGCGACTTTCTCGTAATTCTGGATTTGCGCCCGGTCGGTCTCAATCTGTTTCTTGAGCGCGTCTCGGTCGGTCTCGAGCTGCCGGATTTTTCCTATCAGGTCTTCTTTGCGCGGCGTGTTGAGGGCCTGCTGATACTTCTGCTGTGTGTTAAAAGACGTCGCTAATAATAGGCCAAGAACCAGATAGACTAAGACCAACGATATATGCCAATTACGTTTCAAACCAACACTCCGCCCGAACTTGATATTACACCAGTATATACGATAATAAGGGTGCTTAGAATATACTATGACCAGTATTCCCGTAAAACCTCGACGGCTAAAACTCGGCTCGATTCGAACGCGGGCTTGACCGCTATAAATACACGCGGGTTATCATACCGACACGCGGGTTGGAGATGGCGCATGTCTCCCAAAACAAATAAACCCGGACTTATTTTAACGGCAAATATTTTTGTTGGGAAGAAGTTTCGACGTCGATAAGCCGGTTGATAAGCGCCTGGTTGGCATCGTTTATCAAACTCGGCCCGCTAATAAACCGCAATCCGCTAATATGTTTAATAGCGCTTCCCTGGGGAGCGGGATCCGCGGCCGCGTCTTCGTCAAGGGGCACTTAAAGCGATAATGCCGACTCAATAAAGCGTATAGACGGGCTTTTAGCCTGCCCGACTATTCTTCGCCCGGCTCATTAACCCTCCAGCTCACGCTTTTTGGTCGTGTATTCTTCGGTATCTATTTCACCGCGCGCATAGCGCTCTTTCAATATGTCGAGTGCCTTATTGCCGCCGGGTTCACGAGCCGGAGCCGTACCGCTACCACCCAACACTTTTACAAGGTACACGATGCCTGCGATAAAGAGACCCCAAAACAGAACCATCACGAATAACATGAACACTCCTCCGAAGCCGAAACCTCCATCCCATCCCCACATCATCACGCTTCACCTCTCTTTAAGCGCGGTCTTCTCCCAACCGCTTACCTTTATTTACCCGCTGGGGAATATGTGCTAAACCGAACCCGCAATTATTCCATGCGATGTCCCAACGTGACTCCAGGCGATATTAACGCGCGGGCTACTAAGCCGAATAATTTTTGGAAGTGCTGAATTTGAAAATAGAATTATAAATATCCTGGTAACCGGGGCTGAGGAGGTCTGACCCCTTGTTAACGGTAGTTGACGAACTGGAGCGGTATGCCGAAGTCGTGCTCTTTTACCGCCTGAATCACCGCTTGGAGGTCGTCTTTTACTTTGCCGCTGACTCGGACTTTCGTCCCTTCGATGGCCACCTGAACCTTTAGTTTCAAGTTCTTGATAAACTTGTTGATTTCACGCGCTATCTCGATATCGATTCCCTGCTGAATCGTCGCCGTCTGGCGCAGCGTTCCCCCGGAAGCCGGTTCGGGTTTCTTATACTGCAGGGCTTTAATGTCGAGGCCCCGGCGAATCATTTTCGTCTGAAGCACATCGTTGACGCTCCGCAGTTTATAGTCATCGTCGGCGTCGATAACGACCTGTGCCTCAGTCTTATTCCAGGTAACGGCGCACTTCGTACCTTTGAAATCGTAACGCGTCGATATCTCTTTGTTCGCCTGGTTGACCGCGTTATCGACCTCTTGCAGGTCTATCTCTGAGACTATATCGAAAGAGCTATCTTTTGGCATCTGAACTCCTCTTCGTAAATGTCTTCTCCGCTATTCCATTGACGGTTTCGAGTTCGGTTTGTCTCTTGCCGTTAAACATGACCTCGAGGGCGCTGACGTTGCCTACGCGAACCTTGACCGTCTCGTCACCTTCGAAGAGTTTGGTCTTACCGTCTTCTATAATCCCCTCGAACGCTTTTTCACCGTCTACCGTGACACGGACCCAAGAGCCGCCGTCTTCAATGCCGGTCAGCTTGACCGTCACGTCTATCTTTCCATCGCCCTTGCCGTTCTTCTCGGTCGTCGTTGTCGTCGACGAGGCGGCCGTTTTTTTCGAATCACCATCGGCGGAAGTCGTCGCGGCGGCTCCTTTTTTGACTGTGGTATCGGTCGTGGCGGCGGCTACGGTCGTATTCGTCGTAGACCTCGTCTTTATGTCCCTGACCACAACGCGTTGCTCATCGGATGTACTAGAAACCCGGGCGCCCCAAGCTATCAACGAGACGAAAACAACCGCCGCGACACCGAGCGCGATAGCCGGCTTAAACCATTTCGGCCGCCGCTGCTGGGCGATTCTCATGTTCGATGATACCGTGCTAATATCGTACTCGTCTTTTTGCTCATGGAGCCCTTTAAATTGTTGGACCAGCGGCTCCGCGTCGAGTCCGAGATAAGACGCGTAAGTCTTTATAAACCCCCTGCAATAGATTTCGCCCGGCAGGCAGTCGAAATCGTCGCGCTCAAGGGCTTCGATGTATTTTCCCCTGATTTTTGTGTCCAGCTCGACCTCTTTGACGCTTTTGCCGAGCTTCCTTCGAGCTTCAGCTAAAGCCTCGCCAATCGTGCCATCAGTCATTAATTACCCCCATGCGAAAGAAAGACTCGTTTGGAATTCTATTTCGCGTATATATCATATATATTAATGGCTCAAACAAGAAAGGTGTGTATCCCACACCAATCCAGCGACTTGCTATCCTTAATAATTTAGCACAAAACTCTATTCGATTAAAGAAAGCATTCCCCCCGATTCCTACTTATCATCTTTGCCCATCAACTCGTCGAACTCTTCGGCTGAGAGAAGCACCGCCCGCGGTTTGCTGCCCTCGTAGGCGCCGACGATGCCCTTGGCTTCCATCATATCCACAAGTCGCGCCGCCCGTGAGTATCCGAGACGCAGGCGCCGCTGGAGCATCGAGACCGAGGCCTGACCCGCGTTGACCACCACCTTAATAGCATCGTTTAGAATCGGGTCGTCGTAATCGAAGCCGAACGCGGAGCGCTTGTCTTCGAGTATCTCCTGGCGGTACTCCGGTTTTGCCTGCTTCTTACTGTATGTCGTGACCAGCTCGATTTCCTGCTCGGTCACGAACGCACCCTGAATTCGGATGGGTTTCGACCATGACGGCGTCGAGTAGAGCATATCGCCTTTGCCGGTAAGTTTTTCGGCGCCGGGTGTGTCCAGAATGACCCTGGAGTCGATCTGCGACGATACGGCGAACGCGATGCGGTGCGTAATATTCGCCTTGATGAGGCCGGTGATGATGTCGGTGGACGGGCGCTGCGTCGCCACTATCAAATGGATGCCTACCGCTCGCGCAAGCTGAGCGATACGGCATATCGCATCCTCTACCTCACCGGCTGCCACCATCATCAAATCGGCCAGCTCGTCGATGACAACGAGCATATACGGCATCAAAGGCAAATCCTTCTCCTTCTCCTTTGAGATTATCTTATTATACTGGTCGATATTGCGCGCCCCGACTTCGGAGAGCACCTGAAAGCGGTCTTCCATCTCGCCTACGGCCCACGTAAGCGCCGTGGCGGCCTGCTTCGGGTTGGTCACGACCGGCGTTACTAAATGCGGTACTTCGGCGTAGAGATTGAGTTCTACGCGTTTGGGGTCGATAAGAATCATCTTGACCTCATCCGGTCGCGCCCGCGACAGAACCGACATCAAGATGGCGTTGACGCATACGCTCTTGCCGGAGCCGGTAGCGCCGGCGACTAGAAGGTGCGGCATATCGCCTAAGTCCGCGAGAATCGGATTGCCGGAGATATCTTTTCCTATGCCGACGGTAAGAACACCCTTCTCCTTCTCGGCTTGGGCGGAGTTCATAATATCGCCGAGGGTCACGATTTCGCGATACTGGTTAGGTACCTCGATGCCGATTGCGGACTTGCCCGGAATCGGCGCTAAAATCCTGACGTCGGCTGTGGCTAAAGCGAGCGCGATATCGTCTGATAGGCTCAATATGCTGTTCACCTTGACGCCCGAAGCCAACCGCAGCTCATATCTGGTGACTGTCGGGCCTTTTATGACCTTTGTGACGCGAGCGTCTACATAAAAATCGCTAAGTACTTTCTCCAGCGCCTGGCTGTTTTCTTTCACCCCTTTACTGCTCTTAAAGCCGATACCCGTGGTGCGCTTTAGAAGATTGGTCGACGGAACCATATAGTTCGTGGCGCCTTCGAGTTCTTTATCAATATCGATTTTAAGCTGTGTGGTCTGTTTATTCAGGAGGTTTTCGTCAATTGGGGGCGGCTCCGGCGCCGGCCTCGGTTCCGGCTCGGCCTCGGCCTCGGCTTCGTAGATAACCTCCTCGTAGACTTGCGTTTTCTCAGCCCTGAAGGGCTTGAGCTTTACGTTCTTTATCCCGTCCTTTTTAGCTTTTACTTTTTCATCGAGCTTTTTGCCGGCTACCTGGCCCTTCTCGGCGGCGGCATTGAGTAAAGCGCCGATTGAGACGCCGGTGATAAGAACGGCGCCGGTGATTACCGCGCCGGAAAATATGATATAAGCGCCGACATCGGCGAAGAGCAGCCGCACCACATATGAGACACTAGCCCCGAAGACGCCGCCGTACTCGAAAAGGCGCTCCCTGACGAAGTGCTCTTCCATGGGAACCCGCAGGTGGACGATGGAGAGGCCTCCCAGGAATACGAGCATGCCGCCGATGGCCAGAACCTGGGATTTCAAGTCGACTTTGCGCATGATAAGGCCGAAGCCCGCCCCTATCATGCCAAACGGGACCGCGTAGCGCGCCAGGCCGAAGAGCCACATGAGAACTTGCTGGACAAAGCGCCCGGCGATTCCGGAGGCCTCCGAAAAGACACTGACGACAAGCAAGATACCGACGGTAATCATGGCGATTCCGTAGACCTCTTGCATGTGCTCTGACTGTTGCTTCGTTACTTTGGTCGCCCTTGCCACGATTCCCCCTATTTAAACGATGTTGTGACTAAGGTTATAGATCCAAGGGCAAAACAATATATCGCGAATACATACAAGCTATGCTTCTTAAGATAATCGATAAAATACTTTATTGCAAAGTAGCCGCTGATGCTCGCGGTAACGAATCCCGCGACCAGCAAGACGATGTCGACGTCGGCTGTTCCCATCGATAACGCCGTCACCTCTACGGCCGTCCCCGCTAATATAACCGGTATCGACAAGAGAAACGAAAAGCGGGCCGCGGCTTCGCGCTCCAAGCCCCTGAACAGACCCGCGGCAATCGTGCTGCCGGAGCGCGATATTCCCGGAAGCATCGCCAGGCCTTGCGCGAAACCGATAAATACGGCGTCGCCGACTCCCATGTTCTCGGCCTTCACATCCCGCTTACCTATTTTTTCGCTAACTACCAGCAAAACTCCTGTCACAAGGAGAAAGGTCCCCACCAAACCGGGCGATTCCAGGGTCCGCTCTAAAAATCCTTTTATCAGGATGTAGACGAGGCCGACTGGAAGGGTTCCTATAACGATATACCAGGCGAGACGCCGGTGTGGGTCGTCCCCGATGCGACGCTCGAAGATGCTCGCGAAAAAACCGCGAAGCAGCAGCTTGACATCGTTGCGAAAAAAAGCGAGTACCGCCACGAGGGTTCCAAAGTGGACTATGACATAATAGGGGACGTTTTGGACTTCGTCGATGTTCCAACCCGCATAATATGGAAATAGAATGAGGTGCGCCGAGCTGCTTATCGGCAGGAATTCGGTCAAACCCTGGACTAAGCCTAAAATCAATGCTTGTAGTATCGTCATTGCCGCCTCTTATCTGTGATTATCGGTTTAATATTCGCGTTGGCGTCACGGCGAACTAAAAACGCGCCCCCGCCCGCCTGTCGCAGGCACAAAAACTTCCGTGACGGCGCTTCGCTTTAGACCTCGACTATAATCGGCATAATCATCGGACGCCGCTTAATGTTGTCATAGATAAAGGCGCTTAGGACTTTGCGAACGTCGTTTTTGAGAACCGCCCAGTCCGTTATATTCTCTTTCGAAGTTTTCTCTAGGGCCCTTATCACGCGCTCACGAGCCTCATCGAGAAGCGCCCCCGATTCGCGGACATAGACGAATCCGCGGGTCACCAAGTCCGGACCTGCTATCAATTTGCCGGTCTGTTTATCTATCGTCACGACGACGATTAGTATCCCGTCATTCGATAGCTGCTGGCGGTCGCGTAAAACGACATCGCCTATATCACCGACGCCAAGACCATCGACGAGAATAGCCCCGGCGGGCACTTTCTCTTTCATGTAAGCCTTACCGTTCTCATCGAACTCCACAACGTCGCCGTTTGACGCTACGAAGATATGGTCTTTCGGAATCCCCATCTCCTCCGCGATTTCCGCGTGCAGTTTGAGGTGCCTGTATTCTCCGTGAATGGGAATAAAGTATTTTGGTTTCACGAGGTTCATCATCAACCTCAGCTCATCCTTCGCCCCGTGACCCGATACGTGAACCCCGGATATGGAATCATAGAAAACGGAGGCTCCGCACCTGAAGAGGCGGTCTATCGTCTGGGAAATCGATTTCTCGTTGCCGGGAACCGCGCTCGCCGAGATGATGATGGTGTCTTCACATGTAATATCGACCCATTTATGCTCACCATTGGCCATTCGCGCCAGCGCCGACATCGGCTCGCCCTGGCTTCCGGTAGACATCACACAGAGCTGCTTCGGCGAATAACGTCTCATCTCCGCCGGATGTATCATCATCTTCTTCGGGATTTTCAAGTAGCCGAGCTGTGATGCTATCTCGACATTGTTTGTCATGCTAAGCCCGGTTACCGCTAATTTCCTGCCGAACCGGTGCGCCGTATCGATTACCTGCTGTATGCGGTGGATGTGCGAAGCGAAGCTCGCCACTATCACCCGACCCTCGGCCTTCTCGAATATCTTATGGAGCGTCTCACCGACAACCCTCTCCGACGGCGTATACCCCGGCGTCTCGGCGTTGGTGCTATCCGACATCAGCGCCAGCACGCCCTTCGAGCAGAGCGACGATATCTTATCAAACCCGATAACATTGCCGTCGATGGGGGTCTGGTCGAGCTTGAAATCGCCGGAGTGGACGACCAGACCGACCGGCGTATGGATGGCGACACCGACTCCGTCGGGGATAGAGTGGGTCATCCTGAAAAACTCCAGCTTAAAACAGCCCAGCTTTACGGCATTATTCGGGTGTATTTCAATCAGCTTGGTCGAACCGAGCAGATGGTGCTCTTCGAGTTTTCCCTTGATGAGGCCGAGTGTAAGACGAGTCCCATAAATCGGCACATTCACATCCCTTAAAAGATACGGCAGGGCGCCGGTATGATCCTCGTGGCCATGCGTGATAAAAATTCCCTTTAGCTTGTCTTTGTTCTTTCGCACGTACGCAAAATCGGGCAGAACCAAGTCGATTCCGAGCATCTCGTCCTCTGGAAACATCAGCCCTGCGTCGATAAGCATCATGTCCGGGCCGTATTCGACGACAAACATATTTTTGCCGACCTCTCCCAGTCCACCAAGTGGAATCAGGCGAAGGCGCGGCTTATTGTTGTTAGCCATATGGCTTGCTTCACTCCCTAAATCGAATTATCAAAATTTATCTAAAATCAAATACCCTTCATTCTCGCACAATCCGCACGCTTTGAGCAAGGAAGTCGGGACGGGCGGGCGGTCCAGGCGCGGCGCGGTTGGTCGAAGAACTCGTTAGAGGTCCATGATTTTGTCGAGGCCGATGGTTACGCCGGAATATTCCCGCACGGCTTTGACGGCCATGAGGACGCCCGGCATAAACGAGGTTCTGTCTATCGAGTCGTGGCGCACGGTCAATATCTGCCCGACGCCGCCGAATACGACCTCTTGATGCGCGACGAATCCGGGGAGACGAACGCTGTGGACGCGAACATGCTCGTATTCGCCCCCGAGCGCTCCCGGCAGGATTTCCTCGGATTGGACTTTAGGCCCTTTTATTTTCGGCGCTATCAACTTCGCGGTCTGCATCGCCGTCCCCGAGGGGGCGTCCCGTTTCTGGTCGTGGTGAAGTTCGATAATCTCGGCCCTGCTCATATAGCGCGCCGCCATCTCGGCGAACTTCATCATCAACACCGCGCCGATAGCGAAATTCGGCGCGATTATCGCGTTTATCCCGTTGTCGGCGCATAATTTCTTTATCTCGACCTTGTTGTCGTCGCTCAAGCCGGTCGTGCCGACTACGATATGGACATTGTTCTCGGCCGCCGCGCGTATATTTTCCATCACCACGCCGGCGAACGTAAAATCGACCATCACCTTGGCTTCCCCGCCCTCCAGCGCATCGGCCAAACCGGTTATCTCTATGCCGACCGGCGCCCGACCTATCATCGTACCTATGTCGCCGCCGACTCCTTCGACATCGACCGCACCGTATAGCTCCGTTTCATGGTCATCCAGGACCGCTTTGCAGACTTCCTTGCCCATCTTACCGGCGGCGCCCGAGACGATGACTTTAATCATTTAAACTACCTCCGCTATTCTTACGCACAATCACGACAAATATATATTCTACAGTATCGCGTTATTTATTCCTTAAACAACCACGTCAAACTCTAATTATTTTAGCAGCCTTACCTCGATTAAGCCATAGCAATACGGCGTTTACGCCCTCGGCCGCCTGTAGAAACAGTGATACGTGCCGGCGGCGGCAAGACAGTGTCGCGCTATATTTCGAGTAATTCGGGTAGAGAAAGAGCGTGTCGCTCAATATTGAGTAAGCAGGGTCTATCCGCCGGCTCGGCGAAACTTCTAGCCCACGAGCAGAGGCCTTAAGACCATGTCCGCGCGGACTAGGTCGCAGCCGTGAATGTAGATATCGACCGGCTTAAATTCCGCGAGTTCCAGATAGTCGGCGATTACTTCATCATCCCTCGCTGAAGCCACCCTAAATCGCACCTCCGCACTTTCGAGAATCTTCATGATGGCCTGTGCGTCCGCCATGGTATAGGATGTGTGCAGTTTTACGGTCTCGTTTGTCATGATAAACCCCTCCGGCTATTTGCTGGTCCAATGCCTTGAATAAGTGCGGCTGTCGAGTCTCACGCCTCTCGAATCACCTTCGCTTACCGCGGCATACGCGGATATTAGCTAAGAGTCTACGGGAAAATTAGCCGTTCGTCTGTCAACCAAAGTCCTAATTTTAGCGATATTTAGCCGAATAAGGGGCTCGCTTCATCAATAACCGCAATCTTGGGGGTCTAAGGGAGTTAAAGTTCGGTGGGCAACGACTGCAACATCGCTTCCGGGCGAGAGGAGACTCCTAACTTCCTATAGATGCTGGAAAGATGGTTTTTGACCGTCTTCTTCGATAGGTACAGGGTCGCGGCGATCTCGGCATTGGTCATGCCTCGACGCAAGAGCGTGAGGACTTCTGATTCGCGGGGTGTGAGACTCTGCCGTCGCCCGGCGGCGGCGAGCAGTATATGGGTTTCGTCAATGTATGTTCGCAGCCGGGCTGTGGACGTCTTGACGCTTTCGATCTTCTTCATGACGCTCGCCGGATATCCGAAAAACAGAACCACCAAAAAGAACGCGACATAGTTCGAGAGCAGCGAATCAATCTGCCGGCTGCTGACGACGCCGGCCACCAGCCCCTCATTGACGACGAGCGCAAAAGTGTAATAAGCGCTGAAGGCCGCAGTCGCCGCGACGCTCGTTCTCATGCTCACAAAAAACGGGAATACCATCAGGCAGGTGTAAGCGTACATATAATAGGAACTCTTCCAAGCGCCGCCGGTAACGGCGATAAGCGCTCCCGCGATAAGCAGGTCGACATGGAGCAAGCGGGGACGATCTCTGACAAACTCGGTGACGGTGCCCCAAAACATCGTTAGCACAAAGACATACGCTATTAATCCCAAGAATATCACGGGCGGACCGATATCCAGCCCGAGCGCCTGAAGTATCGCAATATGCAACAGTGCGGCCCAGCGCAAAATGAGCAGATATACTAAGTTGTTTCTAACATCAAATAGCTTCTTTTCCATGTGTGACCAACTTCAATATCGCGTCATCCCTTGAGATGACGCCGAGTTTCCTATATGAACGACTTAAGTGGGTCTTAATAGTATTTGTCGATATCTCGAGATCTCGCGCGATATCCTCAATCCTCTTCCCATCGAGCGCATGTAATAACACCTCTTGCTCGCGTGGCGAAAGGTCGCTGGTTCCGAGCATTGCCGCGAGTCGCTCGGTCGCCGACTTGAGTTCGCTTCCGACCTCGACTCTACCGGTATTCGCGATATCGAGCGCCGTGAGTAGACTCGACAGATACGCGAATGATAAGGCGGTCAAGTAATAAAAGGTTATATCGGTAACGAGATGTTCCCCCTGTTCAACAATGTCGGCAATCGCGTATCCGGCATTGTGCACGACCCACAACAAGACCAAACTCTGGGCGGAGGCAAAGATAAGCGCGCCGCGATAAGCGAATATAAAGGACCCTATCATCATGGTGGTAAAGGCGTATAGATAGTACGGGCTCGCGAAACCGCCCGTGCCGGACAACAGGTAGCAACTGAGAGCGACATCGATAGCTAACAGGTAGGGGTGTGACTTCAATATCGGCAAAATTTTCGCTCGAGAACTCACGACAAGCGCGTTATAGGAGAACGCCACAGCCAACGGCACCAGCGCCATAACCGTAATCCCCGATATGGTTAATGCGGCGACTAGCGCCAGCGTCACTATCCGGTACCAGAAAAGAAACGAAGTTATCTTCTCTCTCACTTCGAGAGAGGCATTGTCGCTCGATATCATAGATTCGTCGATGCCGTATTGTGGACGCAATAGCCTTACCCTCTATGGTATCAAGGACTGAACCCGCCATCAATGGCGTTTCCAACGTCTAACCTCATAATCGAGAGCATCCCGGTTACCGCGATTTTTTACCCGGGCTGGGGTGCGACGACCTTCGAAGCATAACTCTCGAGCGCGCTGAAACGCGCTTTGTCACGGGATTCGACATAGATACGGACCAACGGCTCGGTTCCCGACGGACGCGCCAGCAACCAATCCCCGCTCTCCAGCACCAGCTTGATACCGTCGACCGTGCGCACCTCCACGACCTTGTCTCCCGATATATCGGCCGGCGGGTTGTCCCTCAGGCTCTTTAGAACCTCATCCTTTTTGTCCGCCGCCAAATGCAAGTCAAGCCTCGTCGTGTAGAATCTGCCGTATTTCTCGTATATCTCGGCAAGTATGTCGCCCAGCGATTTTTCCTCATACGCTACCGTCTCGGCCAAGAGCAGGTCGGCCAACAACCCGTCTTTTTCGGGAATATGACCCAGAATACTCAACCCCCCGCTCTCCTCGCCCCCTACGACTACCGCGCGCTCCATCATCACCTGCGCGATGTACTTAAAGCCGACCGGCGTCTCGACGACCTCAATGCCGTAGTCCCGGGCGATTTCGTCGAGGAGGTGGGTTGTCGCTACGGTACGCACAAGACAGCCCTCGACGCCCCGGTTCTTCAGAAGATGTACCGCCACCAGGCTCAATACCTGGTTGGCCGTTATATAAGTGCCGTCGTGATCGATTGCGCCAAACCTGTCGGCATCACCATCGAGCGCCAAACCTAAATCCGCTTCGCTCTTGAGGACGCGGTCGCGCAGCTCCGCAAGGTGTTTTTCACTGGGGTCCGGATACGAGCCCCCGAAAAGTGTGTCCCTAAAGTTGTGTATGGTATCAACAGCGCAACCGGCCTGCGCGAGCACCTTATCCATCAAGCCCTGCCCGGCGCCGTACATCGGGTCGAGAACGACCCGCAGCTTCTTCCGTCGCAATCTCTCGAAGTCCGCGAGGGACGATATATGCTTTACATATTCCGTATAGGGGTCGATGTCGCGCACGAGCGAGGTTCCCTCGACGGGGGCTTGGAGAATGCGTCCGCTCGCGAGTATCCGGCCTATGAACTCTTCTATCTTGCCGGTTATCTCGGGGCTTGCGGGACCCGCGTACTCGGGGATGAATTTGATACCGTTATACTCGGGCGGGTTGTGGCTTGCGGTCAACATTATTGCCCCCGCC
>JAGXSZ010000009.1 GCA_018333515.1 Actinomycetota bacterium | reverse complement strand
ACTCTCACGCTGTTTGGCATAGATTATGAAACACATCGCCTAAGTATTTGCGAATCCCGCCGTATAACACTTTGCGTCGATATTTGGGTATCCACACCACGTGATACTTGCACTCCCATACGCTATGGCATAAACTTTCGTTGTCGTTCAACGCAAGCCTCCTTTTCTGTAAACTTTAAGCGGTTCACAGATTGGAGGCTTGCGTATATTCCCGTAATTGTCAAACTCCGTGAGTCCCCCGGCAGAGCCGGGGGATTACCATTTTATTCAGTATTCTGCACCAAGCAGGGCAAGCCATACCATCCGGATTGGGTTTATAAAAAGAAATTCTTGCCTGCGTTGCGCGTTGCCGGCATTCGTGAAATGGGAATGCACGCGCTTCGCCACACTTGCGCAACATTGATGATTGCCACCAACGTCCAACCGAAAGCGATCCAGGCGCACTTGGGACACTCGAGCATTCAAGTGACAATGGACCGTTACGGGCATTTACTACCGTCTACACAGAAAGACGCGGCGGCAAAGCTAGGGGGCGTTCTGTTTGGCGCGGAGACGGCTAAAGCGTAGCTGCCGCCATTTGGTACTTTCAAGGCCTGCGGTTAATTCCCGCAAGTTTTTTTATTTTGGTACTTTTTTGGTACTTTCGGGCATTTTTACCTTGGTATATCTTAGCATTTTACCTGCTATTGCTATGCGCGCCCGGTAGGATTCGAACCTACGACCTTTGGTTCCCCGCTAGTCTGAACCTAGTACTTAATTTTCGATTCTATCTCCGCCTGCCTTATTCCTGCGTCTTCCCTGAATGGCGCCCTGCTTTGATCGCCCTTAATATTCTCGCCGGTCTCACCGTAGATATTACTTATCTCCTTGGGCTGGTCTACCGCGCCGGGAACAATCATAAATGCAACCCAAAGCTCAAGCTCGCCTTTTGGCCAACCAGTCAATGGCTGCATTATCGTCCAGGCACCAGTCTTAACCTCAACCGTACCTTCCATCTGTAGATTCTCTAGCGGGACATCCGTGCGAGTAGCCAGACCCTCATGGCGAATATCATAAGAGAGCACTGCTCCATCAGGAAGGTTAGCCGTTCCCTTGATGAACAATGTGTCTCCCTCAATAGCTGCAGACATCGCTAGCTCAACCGGTGCTGGTTTTGCAGTTTCTTTTTGAGTTTCCTGAGACGACTTCTGCTTAACGGTTGCTTCGGTTTGTTCCTGCTTAACAGGACTATCCGCACACCCGGCCATAATTAATAGGCTTATTATTAACGGGATAAAAGTCTTTTTCATGGATATCTCCTTGTGGTTATTGCGGCGGATCACACACACTACAAGGCCCGTAGCCTTGCGATTTTGCTTCACCCAAGGTTATGGCGATTTTGCTCTTCACTAAATATCTACACCCGTCCCGATGGTATTTTGTTCCGGTCGCTGTGATATAGACGATTGTGCTATCGCTACCTTTTGGAATCGTCGTCGTGGTTGTTAGTTTGGTCGTCGTTGTCGTGCTCGGCAGAGTTGTCGTCGTGGTAACGTCGCTTCCATGTATCATCACGTAGACCATCTTGGCGGCCTGCATCCTAGCTGTTTGCCCGGTAGGCTTAAACGTACCATCAGGATATCCGCTAATGATGCCCGCATCCTTGGCGGCTTGGATATACTGTGCGCTCCACATCGATGAAGAAACATCGGAGAATTCGCCTCGATAGGCTACTGGTGCAATGTTTTTAGCCAACACGATTATCTTTGCAGCCTCTTGGCGAGTCACATAATTTGTTGGCTTAAATGTGCCATCAGCATAACCACCGATTATTCTGAGTTCTTTCGCCCGCTCGATGTAACCACGAGCCCAGTAGTCGCTGGTAACATCGGTAAACGATGATGGGGATCCCGAAGGGCTTTCATTGATCGCAGCGATAATAATCTTGGCAAACTCCGCCCGTGTAACGAGCTTCTCGCCTCGAAATGTTCCGTCTGGATAGCCGCTTATAGAATCAAGGTCCAAATAGGGAGCATACCATGCGCCAGTTGGAACGTCCTTGTAGCTTGTTGAAGCCAGGCCGGTAGTGGCCACGAGCACCCCAACTAAAGCGACAATGGCGATAGCGGCTAGCAGTAAAAACCTATTTAACATACCTACCTCACCCCTCCCTTATTTTTAAGCTATTTATAGGTATACCCTGGCATAACTATCTCTAACCTACGACAAAATTGCCACAAAAGTCCGGCAAGGCAAGAGAAACAAAACCTGATGGCCTTGCGAGTTTACGCGAACATAAAAATGAACGCTACCTCATAAAACTTCAGCTTGTTGAAAAATGTTGAAGCGGGAAAGCGTTTCAGCGAACCTAACAAAACCTAACATTGAAGATGACGAATCATGACCGTGAGACGGCTATAACAGGGTTTTCCGACACCATAAAAAAGGCATACTCTTAAAAAGACTGCTCGCTCTCAGGCTCAACGACTGATGAAGAAGGATGAAGTCAAAAAAATCTCACGTCCCTAGAATGCTAAGAAATGTTAAGGTTCTCGTAAACTCTCAAGGTTGTTGGAGAATGCTGTACTTGGGTAATATCTATGCAACAGGCTTGAGCAGTGGGGGTAATCGGTTATGCGTGAGCCCATAGTGAGTGGACCTATCAAGTGGATATTTATTATTTCAGCAGCAATTTTAATCCTCGGCTTTATTGCCAGCTTGGGTGGCGAAGGCGAAGAGCCAACAACCACAACCGAAGCGAAAAGAGTAAGAGAACGGGCAACCACAACCGAAGCACCAACTACAACCACTGAAAAGAAACAGTGGACACCTGTGGTTTATCTTTCAGGCAATAGCCTTCCTGCAGAAAGACAAACTGTAAGGTCAATTGATTTTGAACTGACTACTGGGGAAATAAGATTGGTTTACACAATCGAGGGTGGGGACGCATTGGCCAATATGTATATAGTTAAATCAGATACTAGAGAATTAGATTGGCCAGATGTCTATGCTACGCGTGCCTCAGATACCTCATATGCCACTAAAAGCCCTGGTCAATACTATCTGGTGGTGCAGGCAGCCAATGCTAAATGGAATGTTAGGGTAGAAGAATTAAGGTAGGTCTGGGAACTAGCATTAATACAATCTATCAAATCTATAAAACCATTGAGGATACTGAGATTGATATTGCTGGACCCAGTTTTTAATTCTTCATTATCATCTCTATGACACATCGATTGATGGTCCTAGCTCCGACCGCAGTTATTTACACGTACCGCCTGGCTGGTATTATCTGGATGTATCGTCTGCTAATGCAGTCTGGGGTATTGAAATTCAAGAGTGGCGCTAGCATTTAACACAGAAAGACGCTGCAACGAAGCTAGAGGGCGTTTTGTTTGGCGCGGAGACGGCTAAAGCGTAGCTGCCGCCATTTGGTACTTTCAAGGCCTGCGGTTAATTCCCGCAGGTTTTTTTATTTTGGTACTTTTTTGGTACTTTCGGGCATTATTCCCCTGGCTTGTCTAAGCATTTCACCTGCTTACATGTTGCGCGCCCGGTAGGATTCGAACCTACGACCTTTGGTTCCGGAGACCAACGCTCTATCCCCTGAGCTACGGGCGCTTGTTTCACGACATCCGTCGCGTATTCAAGATACCCGCTTGCGGGGGGCGTGTCAAGGATGATAGGAGCCTGTCGCTGCGACTGCTTCTTCGTCCGACAAGTAGCTTCACCCGCGGGCAAAATCTTGCCTTAGGCTGGATTAACAGCGCGTTTTCCGGTAAGCTTAATGCAAACGATGGCATAAGGTGGAAATAGCGTCATCCGTGTTTAGTAAGAGATTAGAAAAGCTCAGCAGAAAATCGAGAAAGCGCCTCTCAAACCTACTTATCATAAGCGGCATTATCGTCATCGTATTTCCGCTTGCCACAGAAGCCTACGGCTACTATAAATCGGTGGAACTCATGAAGGCCTGGGAGAAGCAGGCCAAGAGCCAGACGGCCGAAGCCGTAAAGGTGCGGAACGATCAAGACCGCATGGTCGCCGCCGGCCGGCTGCCCGACGAAGAAGCGATTCTGGGCGGTGCGGCCCCCGGTAATGGCAAGAAAACTAAGACGCCGTTTCCTAAGACGAAGATAATCATCCCCAAGATAGGCGTAAACCAGGTCGTGATGGAGAACTCGTCCCCCGAGGCCTTAAAGAACGGCCCCGGCCACTACGCCGGGATGGCCAACCCCGGCGACAAAGGAAATTGCGGAATCGCCGGCCACCGCGTGACCTATACCCGCCCCTTCAACCGGCTCGACGAGCTAAACCAGGGTGATGTGATAATCCTCGAGACAGTCGACTACCGGTACGAGTACCGGGTCGAGACCGTCGCGGTCGTAGACCCGAAGAACGTATCCACCCTGCGCCCGACGAGCGACGCGAAAGTAACGCTTACAACATGTAACCCAAAATACAGCGCAAAGACCAGACTTAATGTCCAAGGTGTCCTTGTCGACACAAAACCGCTAAAGACAAGTATCGTCCGCGTGGTAAAACAGCTATTCAAAGAACCGGAGCAAAAGAAGAAGCCCGTCGGCGACAAGCCGAAGACCTATGCCGAACTGGTAGCGGACCTGAAAGCCGCACGCAAAGCGTCCGTGGAGGACCCGGCAAACATCGAGTCGCACATGAGCCGCGCCGAGGCAAGCCTGGCGCTTAGCCTCTATGATGAGATGCTCGAAGCGATACGCGCCGCGGAGTTCATCAACCCGAAATCCGCCGACATCGCCGAGGTCAAAGAAGGTTTCGCGGCAAAGAGAAAACGACTGCAAGACAGAGTGGATGCGAGGCTGAAGAATATCGGCGCAAGCGGCTCTATGGACCCGATGGTCTTTTTAGAGCTGGGAGATATCCACATGGCCACCGGCGACTACGGGTCGGCGGTTAAAGTCTATGACCAATTGGTAGAGATGATGCCCCATACGGTCGAGGCGTATTATTACAGGGCGGCGGCGTATGATCGCATGGGCCGGGACGAACAAGCTATCGCCGACTATCGGCAAGCGCTCGTCTACGACCCCGGCTATCAAGAGGCCCTGCAAGCAATCGACCGCATAAACAAGGGAAACAAAGACGACGATACGACCAGTACGGGCAATACCGTCAAGGGGCCGGCGGCAAAACCCGGTTCGACTCAGACTCATTCATACAGGCTGCGCCCGCGGTAAGACCGCAAAAAAAATAAGCCCCCCAGGGCTGGTCTTCTTCTCCGGTTCACCGCACCGCTCCGGTTCACCGCTATAGAGCGAGCATCACTCAACGGACGGCACGAACCTAGCTGTCCAATTGCTTATTTTTGTTCCTCAGCGATATTCCACTCCCGAGCAACATTCCGCCTCCAAGAAGGTACCAGACCATCTCGACGCCGGTCTCGGCTTGCTGGCCGGGAACGTTCTCGGTAGGCGGGGCCACGGCTACGGCAAGCACAGTGGTCGGCGTAGTAACCAAAGTAGTGGTCGTCGGCGGCTCGGTAACCGTGGTCGTCGTCTTGAGAGCGTGGGCGTCTTTTCCTTCGACGGTCGTTGTGACGACCGGCTTAGGTATTATCTTCGTCGTGGTAGTAGTGGGCTGTTTTATCGTGCCCTTACTCATCGCCGTGAGGTACTCGACGGTAAGCGCTGTTTCAGCATCGTTGAGCTGCGCCCCGTAGCGTACCATCTGGTCGATTATCCGGGTCCATTGCTTCTCGGTCTTTTTCACGTTCTTCCAGCGCTTCTCCGCGGGATGGCATTCCGTGCAGCGCTCTTCGACGAGTGCGGCGGTATCCTGGGCAAGTGCCAACGACGAAGCGCCAGCCAACATCGCGCCGACTAATAGCACACCCAGTATAACTCTGTCGCGTGTTTTTCGATATATCATATGCTCTGGTTGGGGTTTGTCAGGTTTAAAACTAAGTCAATCATACCCATTAAACCGGTAGCCTGTCAACATATACCAATTGAAAGAAGGGTTGCAATTGTTCTACGGCGTCTTATACTTTACTACATAGCACTTTGAGAAAGGACGCAATGAGCGAGTTACAGTTCAACTTCATACTCATCAGCGCATTAATATTCGTAAACGCATTCTTCGCCGGTGCCGAGATCGCAGTCATATCGGTGCGCGAAACACGAATCCGCCCGATGGCCGAGAAGGGTTCGAAGACGGCTCACATCGTCCTCGACTTCTCGAAAGACCCGAGCAGGTTTCTCGCGACCATCCAGGTCGGGGTCACATTGGCGGGATTCATGGCCAGTGCCACCGCAGCCTCCCAGCTCGCCGACGACGTCGGCCGGTTCATTCAAATGCTCGACATACCACTAATCTCCCGCGCGCCCAACGCGGTCGCGCTCGTTCTGGTGACTTTCGCGGTATCCTACATAACCCTGGTCTTCGGCGAACTCGTCCCGAAAAGACTCGCCATCTTGAAATCGGAGCAAATCGCGTTCGCGGTAGCCCGTCCCATCGAGTGGTTTAGCGTCATCACCTATCCCGTTATCAGAGCGCTTACGATTTCGACCAACTTAGTCATCCGCCTCTTCGGGGTCCGCCCCGAAGACGTCGCGCCCTCGACTACGGAAGACGAGTTGAAATTCCTGGTGACCCAGCATTCGGCGCTCCTCGATGAGGAGAAAGAACTTATCCGGCAGGCTTTCGAGTTCGGCGATATCCTAACGCGTCAGATAATGGTGCCGCGCCCCGATATTACGGCCGTGGAATCGACCGCCACCGTCAAGGAAGCCCTGGAGGAAACGAGAGAGAGCGGGCACTCGCGTCTCCTGGTCTACCAGGAAAACCTCGACAACATCATCGGGGCGATACACCTTATCGACCTTATCGACCTTATCGAAAATAACCAGCTCGACGCGCCGGTTATCGACATCATGCGCGCGGTCATCCACGTGCCGGAGACGCGCCGCGCCATTAGCCTGCTCAAAGATATGCAGACCAGCAAGCTCTCACTCGCAGTTGTCCTCGACGAATACGGCGGCACATCGGGAATCGTCGCTGTCGAAGACATAATCGAGGAAATAGTCGGTGAATTCGGCGCTAAGGCGGAAGAAGACGAACTCATAAAAGCCGTCAGCGACCGGGAGATAGTCGTCGACGGCAGAATCACTGTCGATGAGTTAAACGAGCGCTTCGAGTTGGAAATCCCCGAGTCTCCGGAGTATGACACGATTGCCGGCTGGGTACTCTCCAAGCTGGGCCACATACCGCGCCCCGGAGAGGAAATTAAGCACAGCGGCCACCGTTTCCGCATCCAATCGATGCAACAGCGCCGAGTCGCGCTGATTAGAATAATCCGGGCCGAAAAAGAGCAGGAAAAAGAGGAATAGGGGCGATAGGTTCGCGGCACTTCGAAACCGGCCCAACCCCGCTATACTACGATGAGGTCTTCCCTTCTGTAGTCGCCAATCGCGACCGTGACGACCGAACCCTTGCGAACCAGCTTGTGTTTGTTGGGCACGCGTATGCTGCCGTTCGAGTCGCGACGGCTGTTGATGTCGATAACGTCTCCGAGTTCCGACGCCGAAATAGCGTTTACCTTTTTCGCTCGCATCTCGTCGAGCAAACAGACCTTGCCCCGGCGGTCGAGGATGCGCCCGGGTTTCTTGACCAGATATGTGATATCGACGGCGCTCCCGTCATCGGATAGTTCTACGCGTGTAATCTCGATCATCCCTCTCTCCGCGAGCATTTTGCTCCAGCGATAAGCGATAAAAAGTACTGTCGATAAACCTATAACCCCTACGCCGATAGCCGACATATCCATGAGTGTGACCTCCCTTACTCGCCCAATCCGTAGCCGCATTTAGCGAGCCACAATATACGTTGATAGATGGATACCCGCGACGGGGCTAGTTTAAACCGATATTCAACGCATTTCACACAAACCTGCCGTTGGTTGCTTAACCGGTGGAATAGTAAAAAGAACCGCGCACACAGCCCTGAGTTCGCTTTATGGTGATGCTTTCGGCCTATTTTCTCCCGACGCGCTTGATGGTTCGCGAGCCGCCGCCACTGTCTTTGGTCGCCCCTGGTTTACGCCTCCTCCAGTGTCCTTGGAACTCTTCGAGCGGTATCTCGCCTTGCAAGTACTTTCGTACCTCGTCGAAATCGCAGGATATGGTCTCGAGCGCTCTCTCGGTCCTCTTGTCCCTGACTTTGATACGAACTCTCACAAAATCCGCGTTCCAAAAGTTGTCGGCTAAGAAGATGTCGTCCCAGAGGCGGTTGAGTTCTTCCTCGTAAAGGCGTTTGCCGTAATGCTCGGTATAAAGGTCGATTACCATATGGTTTTGATTTCTCGATTTCATGAAGTGGATGTTTCGAACATCGATAGCCGATTCCGGCGTGACGGCGTTTTGCAAGTTTACCAGACTGACTATGATGCCGGCGATACTGTCGTTGGACGGAGATTTCTCTTTTATCTTCTCGAAGATGTCTTTGAGCGTCGCCGCGGTTCGATTTATCTCTCCCGCTTGCAACCGGGCGTTCGAGGCTCGGCGAGCCCCGGCGCCGTTGGCGTGCGAAATAGTCTCCACGAGCAGCTCGGGCACGTTAAACCATTTCTTGTTGTTGATATCGCACACGCATTCGTGCTCACCGCAAGCGCAAGTATGCGCAACGTCCTTGCGCCGCCTTACGACGATGCTCGTAATCGCAAAGACCGACGCTGCCGCGAAAAGAAAGGCGCACACGCGCTTGAGCTTGCCGGCGCTCATATAGAGTATCCTCCCAGGTAACGGTGTGTCGTACACTTCTATCTTAAAGTATCGTTTTCACACGTTCGTATCTTGAGGACTTTTAAGCCCGCCCCGCGAAGCCGGATACGAAGAAACGCTTCCGAAGCCGTAGACTGCGATACCGGCGTCGTAAATCCTTTTTTCCCAGTCGGCGCGTTAATTATTCGCTCGACAACGCCTCCCTTTGCGACCGGCAGTACCCGGTGGGCTTCGCTGACTTCGATATGGTCGCCCTCGTGGTACCGGGTAATCTACTTTCGTGCGCCTTCGGCCAGTTCTTCGAGCATCTCCTCGTCGATTATCGTGATCTTTTTCCCATCGATATCGATGATACCGCTCGCCTTCATCTTGCCGAGCGTCCTCGAGATGGTCTCGCTAATCGTCCCCAGGCGCTGGGCGAGTTCGGTCTTGCTCGTATCAAGCTCAACCTGTGTGCCGGCTTCGCCGCGGCGGCCGTTCTTGGGTACCAGGTTTAGCAGATATCGCGCCACCCTTGCCGGCACATCTTTGAGCGATAACTCCTCGACGAGGACGGCGAAGCGCCTCAGATGCCGCGAGAGAATCGCGATCATGTTCAAGCTCAACTGCGGGTCTTTGCAGACGAGCGCCTTGAAATCGTCGCGCCTGAAAAAAAGCGTCCGCGCGTTGGTAACCGCCTTGGCAAAAGCCGGATACGCGGTGTTGGCAAAGAGCGTTACCTCGGCGAACGGGTCTCCCTCGCCGACAAAGTGCAGAATTTGCTCCCGCCCGTCGGCGCCTATCTTGTATATTTTGACCCGCCCGTCTATCACGACATAGAACCCCTCGCCCTCCTCGCCGTCGGCGAAGATTATCTCGTCTTTGGAAAACGCGCGCGGGTGAGAGATAGAGTCGAGTTCTTCGATATTGTATTCGGGCAAACCGACAAATAGCCGGCATGACCGCAAGGCGCTCATCTTATCCACAGTACCGCCTCTCCGTTTTCATTATATCTACTAGGAACATTAACGCAGATTATCGCGGATGCCACAACCTCGCCGCCGTAGAATGTGTTTTTCGATAACCCCCCGCGTAACCTCGCCTTAACATACTCGAAACACTTTCGAAACCTAAGAGCAACACGCATTTAACGTCAACGAAATTCGCCTGAAACATCCGTTGCTTATCATTGAAACATGGCCGCGGTCGCTCTTTGACAACCAAATAGCTCCTAGACAATTAAGGGATGCTCAATGCAATTGACACTTTGAATGGAGGGATACCCAATGGGAACTCTTGATACGGGCGATACCGCCTGGATGTTAATGTCAACGGCTCTGGTTATGTTTATGACCCCGGGACTCGCGCTCTTCTACGGCGGCCTGGTACGGAGCAAAAACGTGCTCAGCACGATAATGCACAGCTTCATCATGCTGGGAATAGGGACGATCGTTTGGGTGCTGGTCGGTTACAGCCTCGCGTTTGGCCCGGACAAGTTCGGACTTATAGGTGATTTAAGCATGTTCGGCCTCAAAGGCGTGGGTATGGCGCCGGCTGAAGGAAGCACCATACCGGAGATTCTCTTTATGGCGTTTCAGATGATGTTCGCCATCATAACACCGGCCCTTATCACCGGTGCGTTCGCGGAAAGAATGAAGTTCAGCTCATACGCGGTCTTTATGGTCGCGTGGCTGGTACTCGTCTACAGCCCGGTCGCGCACTGGGTGTGGGGCGGCGGCTGGATAATGCAGCTCGGCGCGCTCGACTTTGCGGGCGGCACCGTCGTCCACATCAACGCGGCGGTCGCGGCGCTGGCGGCGGCAATCGTTATCGGCAAACGCAAAGGCTTCGGCAAGGAAGCCATGCACCCGCACAACCTGCCGATGACCATTCTCGGCGCGGCCATCCTGTGGTTTGGCTGGTTCGGGTTTAACGCCGGAAGCGCCCTTGCGGCGAACGGCCTAGCCGCAGTGGCATTCGTGGTAACGCACATAGCTACCGGTATGGGAGCCTTGGGCTGGATAATCGCCGAGAAGCTAAAGACCGGCAAGCCAACGACCTTAGGCGCGGCCTCAGGCGCTGTGGCGGGACTTGTGGCTATCACCCCGGCAGCCGGTTTTGTCGGCCCCATCGCTGCGATAGCAATCGGTTTTATCGGTGGCATCCTATGCTACCTCGCAGTCGGCCTCAAGTTCAAGCTCGGCTATGACGACTCGCTCGACGTGGTCGGCGTGCACGGTGTCGGCGGTATAGTCGGGGCGCTTCTCACCGGCGTCTTCGCGACTGTCGCGATTAACGAAGCCGGCGCGAACGGCCTGCTCTACGGCGGCATGGACCTCTTTGTCAAACAAATCATCGCCATCGGCGCGACCATCGGCTACTCGTTCATCATGTCGTTTATCATACTCAAAGCCATCGAAGCGGTAATGGGCCTGCGTGTGAGTGAAGAAGCTGAGGTCAACGGTCTCGACCTCTCGCTCCACAGCGAGAACGGCTACGCGCTCGGCGGGTTTAGCAGCGGCACCTTAGAGCACGCCGTCAACGCAACCCAGGCCGCGCCGAGCTTTGCGGCGAAGCCCGCTCCGGTGAGCAAGTAACTTAAGGAGGGATACCGATGAAAAAGATAGAAGCGATAATCAAGCCGTTCAAACTCGATGACGTAAAAAACGCCCTCAGCGGAATAGGCGTCCAAGGCCTTACCGTGTCGGAAGTCCAAGGTTTCGGCCGGCAAAAAGGACATACGGAAGTATACCGCGGCGCGGAGTACAAGGTGGATTTCGTACCCAAGACCAAGCTTGAGATACTCGTCGATGACGGTATGGTCTCCCAGGTAGTCGAGACGATAACCGAAGCGGCGAAGACCGGCAAGATCGGTGACGGAAAGATATTCATCTACTCCGTCGAGGATGCAATAAGGATCAGGACCGGTGAGCGCGGGGTTGATGCGCTCTAAAAACATATAGGAT
Organism: Actinomycetota bacterium; assembly: GCA_018333515.1. NCBI lineage: Bacteria > Bacillati > Actinomycetota > Actinomycetota bacterium. Next base: position 3,734 of record JAGXSZ010000009.1, on the reverse strand, counting down.
ATACAGTATGGAGCATCCCTCCATTGCATCAAAAAGGCGGTCCCGAACCGCCTTTTTGGTTTCTTGTCCAGCTCGCTTACATATATCAGGCGGCGAGGAAACGGCATTTCCGCAAACTTATCGTCGATAACAACCAGGTCGACATCGCTCGTTTCAAGGGCATCGCCCCTCGCCCTTGACCCAAATAGAATAGCCTCGTCGGCATCGATAGCCCTGAGAAACTCTTTTATCTGCTCTATAAGGTCTTGAGATTGCTGATTATCCAATCCAAAACCTCCTTCGACTTTGCGAATCGTTTATCCTTTAAGCCATTATAAGAGCCTGTTGCATAAACTAAATCGTCATCCATATGTTGTCATTATCGACTAACGCAAATACAACATATTGTGGTTTTTACTGTCTTTTTTCACTTTGTGCAACAGGCTCATAACACGAGCAAAACTACGAGCATAGCAATGCTGTGTTAAGGAACAAGTTCCGCCTCATCAAACCGCGGCCAACCCGACTGAATGGCAATCCCGTTCTTAACATACATTTAACCTTCGAGAAATACGCCGGAAACAATCCGCCCCTATAATGAGAGCAAAACCAGGTCTGGTATATCACAACAATAACGCGGAATAGCAGCATGTTCGGTGACGGAAAGATATTCATCTACCCTGTCGACGATGTGGTAAGGATACGGACGAGTGAACGCGGAACCGATGCGATTTAAGGCAAGCGGGCAGGTCATGGTGGATAAGCCGGCAACGCTGCGCGAGAGCTATGAGCGCGGCCTTCGCGAGCTGCACGACACATATTACGCGGAGCCTTCGGGGCGCGATGTCGCCGCGAGACGCTCCGATATGATAGACGAGCTTATCCAGCGCATCGCGGCGGGCGTCCTCGGCGATGTGCTCGGCGGTACTCTGGCGAGCCTTAAAGGGGTCGCAGTATTGGCCCTGGGCGGGTACGGGCGCCGAGCGCTCTGCCCCGCGTCCGATATCGACCTTATGATACTCCACCGCTTGAAGAATCGCGTCCACATCACGCAAATATCCGAGGAGCTATTCTATCCCCTCTGGGACCTCGGGCTCGAGGTCGGGCACGGCACCCGAACGCTAAAAGAAAGCCTGCGGATGGCGGCATCCGACTTCGAGGTACGGACCTCGCTCCTTGAGGCGAGGCTAATCACCGGCGACAACGCGCTCCTGGAGGAGCTGCAACTCGGGCTTACCCGGCAGATTCGCGCGAAAGGCGGCGGGCGGTTTCTCGAGAACATCCTCGCCGAAAACGAACGGCGACATCTCCAATACGGCCAGGCGGCGTATCTGTTGGAACCCGATATAAAAGACGGTGAGGGCGGTTTGCGCGATATTCAAGCTATCATCTGGTCGGCGAAGGGCCTCTTCGGTATCGCATCCCTTAACGGCCTGGCCAAAGAGGGTTATCTCTCCGCGTTCGACGCCCGTGCGCTTGAGCAGGCTTACGAGTTTATGCTGATGGTGCGGACCTACCTTCACCATACGGCGGAACGCAAGACCGACCGCCTCTTCTTCGAGTACCAGGCTGAGATAGCCAAGGGATTGGGATTTAAGAAGAGCGCCGGAAGCAGCGGAGTCGAAAATTTCATGCGCCGGTTCTACACGCACGCGAGCGCGGTCGAGCGCATATCGCGCGGCTTCTGGGACCAGCTCAAAGACGCTCTTTTAAACCCGGTATACGCTACATTAGCAAGCGATAGCATAAATATAGCGGGCGGCATCGTCCTTAGGGGCGGCAGGCTTTCGCTTGCATCGACCGACGCCGTGCGCGACTCTCCCGGCTCGGAGATAAAGCTCTTTCGCCTCGCGCTGGAGCACGATTATCCCCTCGATTTTAAAAAGCTCGACCTAGTGCGCGAGGGGCTCGAGAACCTGCCCCGACCCGACACCTGGACGCGCGAGATGCGCGACGACTTCATCGAAATCCTAAAAGCGGGCTCGCGCGCGTTGCCCGCGCTGGGGTGTATGGACCACCTCGGTCTTCTATCCCGCTATATACCGGAGTGGGAGCATGTGGTCTGCCTGCCCCAGCACGACGCCTACCACCTCTACACGGTCGACATGCACTCGTTCCTGACAGTAGCCGAGCTGCAAAAGATGGGCGCGGGCAACTACGATTCGACCAACCCGCTCCTTCGTGAGCTCTATGGCGAAATCGAACGGATAGACCTCCTACTCATCGCCGCGCTCCTTCACGACATCGGCAAGGGCGGCGGCCACGAGCACAGCAAGCGCGGCTCCAAGATGGTAAAGGATGTCAGCGCGCGCATGGGCTTTACCGCTCGGGAAGGCCGCGTTATCAGCATGCTCGTCGAGCACCACCTGCTCTTGCCCGGCACCGCGATGCGCCGCGACCTAAACGACGAGAACGTCATCATCGAGCCGGCATCGACAATCGCCGACAGGCAGACGGCCAAGATGCTCTACCTTATCTCCATCGCCGATGCCCTGGCGACCGGCCCGAAAGCCTGGGACGCCTGGAAGGATATCCTCATGCGCGAGCTTTTCTCGAAGGTTATCCATGTCATCGAGAGCGGCGAGTATACGACTAAGAAGAGCATCGAGAGACGCAAGAAGACCGCGTCATCGGTAAAATCGAGCTTGGCCGGGCGCTACGAAAATACCGAGATAGAGGCGTTTCTCGCGCGGATGCCCCCTTCTTACCTCCAATCGCAGACGAGCGACGACATCATCAGGCATTTCAAGTTGATGCGGGACGGGCGCGAGGGGCGCGAGGCCATCGGGATAAGCGCGCGGCGCAAAGACCGCGTCTGCGAACTGACGCTCGTCGCGCCGGACCAGCCGGGTCTCTTCTGCAAGGTCTCCGGCGTGTTGGCCCTAAACGGCGTTAACATCCTGGGCGCCCAGGTCTACACGAGAAGCGACGGAGTCGCGCTCGACATCTTCCGTATCGCAAGCTACTTCGACAAGAACGTCGATGAAGATGCGTGGGATAAGATAAAAACCGACATTACGCGCGCGCTCGCGGGCAAGATATCGCTCGAGTACCGCGTCGCTGAAAAGGCCAAACGCTATAAGGGCAACGGGATGACGAAGCACGCGCTGAAAAAATCGCCCGAGGTGAGAATCGACAATACCTCGTCCGATTTCTACACTATCATCGAAGTCCACGCCGAGGACCGCATCGGCCTCCTCTATACCATCACCAGGGTCATGTACGACCTGCGCCTCGACATCCACCTGGCAAAAGTATCGACCAGCGTCGACAAAGTCGTCGACGTCTTTTATGTGTGGGATGTAAACGGGCAGAAACTCGACGATGCGGAGCAGATCGACGATGTTAAGAAAGCCATTTTGATGGCGTTGGGGTAATAGAGTTGCGGTAGGGCTGCCGGTTACCCGACAGCCCCCGCACAGATCCCGGCGTGCGGTTTTCCGGCGGGGTCAAAGCTCACCGGCGGCGCGTTTTGCTGTCCGCTGAAGCCGCTTGTTATGCTATCTCCTCCATTTTTATCTCTATTGTCTCAGGACTGAAATCCTGTTCATTCGGCCATACGAGAGTTCCGAATTCAATTCTCGCTCTTTTGAAATAGCTATAATCCTTCAATTCCGTGAAGATTCCTTTGTCAAGGTATGGAGCAACATTAAATACTCCGGTTTTTCCGCTCGATAAAATCACCTTAATTCTATAGTCGGTCAGAATCTCAAACTCAATGACGTCCGGGGTCATTTTCTTCCTCCTATTTAAGC
>JAGXSZ010000008.1 GCA_018333515.1 Actinomycetota bacterium | reverse complement strand
CCGAGGCCGTGTACGGTCTGTATAAAGGAAAAGCGCGAGTGCTCTTCGATTTTGTTGCGGATGCGCCTTATGTGCACGTCGATGGTGCGGCTCGACGAGTAAAACTCATGGCCCCACACGCGCGCCGCCAAATCGTGACGTGTGAACAGGACACCGGGCTTTGAGGCGAGCACGTGAAGTAGTTGGAACTCTTTAAGGCGAAGCGAGATCTCGTTGCCGTCGACGGCGACCGAGTGTTTGGCCGGGTCGATTTTGATGTCTCCCAGTTCGATTATGGTCGGCTGGTTATTGAGCTTATGCGCGCGCTTCAGGTTCGCGTTGATGCGCGCAACCAGCTCCTCGACACTGAAAGGCTTTGTGATGTAGTCGTCGGCGCCGAGGCTGAAGCCTTTGAGCTTGCTCTGCCGGTCGTCGAGCGCGGTTATCATGATGACGGGGATATCCTCATTGAAAGAGCGGATGTTCTCGCAGACCTCAAAGCCGTCGATTTCAGGCAAGAGGAGGTCGAGAAGGACAAGGTCCGGTGGGTTTTCTTTTACCTTGGAAAGGCCGTGTATTCCGTTTTCGGCCGCGCTCACGGTAAATCCGGCGCCCCTAAGGCTATATTCTAATGTCTCCCGTATGAGCGGGTCGTCTTCTATTACGAGAATATGGGCCATCTGTACTCACAAATCCTTTCGGTTCTATAGTAAGGTACTCGCCGGTAATTTACAATTATCAAAGCGCCCCACGCAGCCTGTTACTTGTTACTCGAAGCCGAAATTGAATAATTGAGATAAACCTCCGGCAAAATAATTTAACATTTTTAAATATCATTGTATTTATATGTATCAAAATGGTTAAATATGGGTTTCATCTTTGTAAAATATTCTTTAACTCTGTCGGTCGGCGAGAAAATCCTGACCTTGAAAGGGACGCTTTAACAATATAATTACAATTTGTTTGCAAATCTTTAACCAACAGGGCTGCCGACTCCGCTATATTAAAGGTGATAGACCCCACATAAGGCCCTCCTTGGGTCAGCCTTTTGCTCTCGGAGAAAGCAGCCCAACGTCCCAGGCTGCTTTCTCGATTGCGCTATTCGTTGTGCGGACGACGGCGCGTAGCCGGCGCGTAATCGTTGTTTGGCTGTTATGGCATAATGTAAACATGAATCCTAAAGCGGGGTTATTGAAAACATGAACTCGAAACTCAAAGTCCTCTTTCTCTGCACCGGCAATTCCGCGCGCAGCCAGATGGCCGAGGGTTGGGCGCGATACTTAAAAGGCGACGTTCTCGAGGCGTATTCGGCCGGTGTCGAGGCGCATGGGCTTAACCCTTACGCGGTACGGGTTATGGCTGAGTCGGGTGTCGATATCTCGACGCGGCGGTCGAAGCATGTCGATGAGTTCACAGACGCGGCCTTCGATTTCGTTGTTACCGTCTGCGATAGTGCGCGTGAGCGATGCCCGTTATTTTATGGGCGAGCGACCGTTGTCCATGTAAGCTTTGACGATCCGGCCCAGGCGCGGGGGAGCGAAGAGGAGATTACGGGGGCCTTTCGCCGGGTTCGGGACGAGGTCAAAGCATTTATCGAAACATTACCCGGCGCGCTTTATTCCCTCGCGCGGTCGGGAGAGTAGATGACCGCGAGGGTGCGAACCGTCGCGACGGCCAACATGGTGGCGCCCATAGCCAGTATCTTAGCGGGCTCGAAATCGGGTTGCGTGAAACGAATCCAGATCTCTTTGAAGGTAAAGACCAGCGTGGCATCGGCGATGTACGTGATTTTGACCCGCTCCTCCTTAAAGTAATCCAAGAGTACGCGAAAGAGTTCAACGAAGATAAAGATGACCATCACATCGTTGAGCAGGTTATAAAAGACGCCGGAGAGATAACCCTGGCTTAACGTGGCGGGCAAGCGCAAGAAAATCCGGACCGTCCCGGCCACCAGGGCGAGAAGAACCGCGATTATGAGCGCATCGATTATGAGGTTGCTGACCGACCGATAAGATTTAATCAAGACTTTCTTCCGGCAATCGGCCACAAATATCTTTTTAAACACGGCGCTGTCTAAAAACATCCCTCTCCTATGCAAACTGTGGTTATTGGTTGCCATCCCATCACCCCCTCCGTTCCTTTCTGTGTCGTTCGGACGTAACTAAAACGCAATCGAGATGGGCAGGGGTTTATTTATGGGGACCCCTGCCCGCGTGGCGACGTTTCAGCTTCACCCTTACCGTAGCAGGGCGCGCGGGATGATTGGTTAAACCCGCGCAAACAATTTGTAAGGAAGCTGTTAAATACGACAGCGGGAATTAATCTATCGACTACAAGACAAGCGGGTTCTTTACCGCGCAATAATCAGAGAAGGATATTTGGACGGGCTCTATGTCGAGAATGGATGCGGCGTTCTCAGTGCCCGCATAATTTTGGATGCTTCCGTCGGGTCGGGCAAGAGTAGCAAAATAACGCGAACTTGTATATATTGGAATGGTTGATAATATTTTCGTCATCGCGATGAACATCGGCTTTTAGGAGAACCTTGATATGCCAGGCAAGATAAAGGTAGAGTTTAAAAACGTCTCTTTCTATTACGGCGCGTTTAGGGCGATAGAAGATGTGTCGTTTCAGCTGGAGAAGAACAAAGTCACCGCGTTTATCGGGCCCTCCGGCTGCGGAAAATCGACCGTGTTGCGCATTATCAACCGGACGAACGAGATATCTATGAGCACGCATATCGAAGGCAAGGTTCTCATCGACGACATCGATATCTATAACGGTGTCGACCCGGTGCTCCTTCGCAAGCGGGTAGGCATGGTCTTCCAAAAGCCAAACCCCTTTCCGAAAAGCATCTATGAGAATCTGGCGCTCGGACCTAAAATCCATGGCGTCAAAAAGAAAAGCGACCTCGACAGTATCGTCGAGGAGAGCCTGGTAAGAGCGGCATTGTGGGGTGAGGTCAAAAACACGTTACACAAGTCGGCTATGCAGCTCTCGGGCGGGCAGCAGCAGCGCCTCTGTATCGCCAGAGCGCTGACCATCAAGCCCGAGCTTCTCTTAATGGACGAGCCGTGCTCCGCGCTCGACCCGATATCGACGCAGAAAATAGAAGACCTCATAGACGAACTCAAGAAAGATTACACGATAATCATGGTCACGCACAATATGCAGCAAGCGGCTCGCGTATCCGACTATACCGCGTTTTTCCTGGTAGAAGAGACAGGCGCACCCGGCAGGTTGGTCGAGTTTGACGACACCACGACCATATTTACCAGGCCGTCTAATAAGAAGACCGAGGACTACATCACCGGTCGTTTCGGATAGCGCCCGCGAGGATCGCCTTTCGCAGTCAAGTCCGCGTTTGCGGGAGGCTGTTTCGAACGTATCGCCGGCCATTGTGTGACGATAGCGAATCGCTTTTCTCAAGTCTCGGATGTCTAAATATTATGACGCGGTGCGGCCGAACAAGGGATTGAGTGCCCGCTGACAGCTGCAGCAGAAGTCCTCATTATAGTCCCGGTATTGAGAGAGTTTGCAGCCGCAGCGCCGACAGAACGCTAAATTTTCGATGCGTTTTGGGCCCGCGAGTACTTCGTCGAGTGTCTTTCCGTTAAAGTTTCCGAACGACAAGCCGCGGACTAGCTGACCTTTCATGATGACTCCTTTCTGCAACAAGTCTTCGTCAATGTTAGGTATCGCCGTTCTGCTGAGAATTTTCCCAAAAATATTTTGTTTAAACTATCAAAGCAATAGTTTTTCTATTAATTTTGAAATCGGTTGATTGTGTACTGGCGGTACGCCTTCTTTATCCCGCCCTTTTAAAATGTTTACTCATGACGACCGTCACGCTGTCTTGCTGCTCGTCGATGGTGACTTGGTCCATGAGGGCCAACATGAGCAGAATCCCTCTACCCCTAAAGCCATCCTCTTCGGGCAGCGGGATATTTTTGACGAACGCTCCATTGCTGCGAACGCAGACGGTAAGAACGTCTTTGACGAGGTCGAAATCTACCTCCACATCGCCGCCCCGGCCGTGCTCTATCGCATTTGTCGCCGCCTCGCCGATTGAAACCAAGATGTCGTAGCTGTCCGCGTCGACGATATTGTTGGTACTCGCGATATCTTTAAAGTAGTCCCTAATTCGAGCAAGGTTCTCAGGCTTGCTCTCGACTACATAGAAATAATTCTTTTGAACCAAAAAACCACACGACCTTTCATTGCGTCGATAATTGCGGGCGAATAAGATTATAATCTTGCCGGATTGAGAAATCCATAACATGCCTGTTTTTTTATAGATACCCGCAATAGCCGTGAGACTATCAACGATAATCGCGAGATAATCCGGAGACCGTCTAGAGGGGTGAGCGGTTACTCGGTACCGCAGGTAGTGTTAGCTGCCGGCGTCGAAATATGTTATCGTAAGACAAATAGAGTTAGGAGCTGTTTTTGAAGGCTTACAGGAAACAAATCGGTCTGCTCTGCTTCATTCTTGCGGGCTTGGCATGGCCTATCGGGTTCGCCCTGGGATATAAATTGCCTCAAGTGCTACCCGTCCATCTGTTCTTTATTTTCAGCGGCATTTGGCTCAGAGGCAGCCACCTCGTGGAAGTGTTAAAGCAGAAGAAAAAAGCCAGACCCTAGGCCGTGTAGCTATGTCTCGGCAGGGTGGACTTTTATTTTTCGGCATGTTATATTTTTTTAGGCTCTGCGTTCGGCTATGGTCGAGCCTGGATTGTCGCGAAAGCTGTGACGAGAGCACAGCTTTATTTTATTAATATTGGGGCGTGGCCAAGTGGTAAGGCACCGGTTTTTGGTACCGGTTATCGTAGGTTCGAATCCTTCCGCCCCAGCGATTGTTTGCCTCACTATCCTAGTGGGGCTTTTTTTTGCACTAAAGCGCAAGATAAAGCACCCAAAATCAGTTTGATACTCGAAGATAGATTAAACAGTTCATATCTTTAGTCCTTTTGCTCCATAAGATATGTTAGATATTTTGGCTTCTGAATTGGGATGGTTTTGTAAACTTTAAGTTTTAGCAGGTGATTATCACCCGAAATAATAAGATGAGCTTTTCCGGCAACTGCGCATTCTAGCACTCTGTTATCCGGCTCATCCTTGATGACTTTAATCTTTGCTTTCGGATTGTAAAGCTCAGCAAGTCTGCTGGTCTGTCGCACAAATTGCTGAATTCGGTGCTCCGGCCAGAAAAACTTCTCCCGAAGCTTACCGGCGGTCTCATTGATGATATCATCAGAGACAACGAGAATCACCCGGTGCTTTAAGGCAAGCTCTAATACTTGTCTTGGTGGGCCATCAAAAAGAAGCGCTGATATATAGACATTAGAATCAAAAACCACTCTTAGCATTACGCAGTCCCGCTAAGAATCTTGAACAGCTCATCCTCGTTTTTAATACCAAAGCGCTTTGCCGTCTTTTCACCGAATGCGAAAAGATCTTGCCATTCTTCTTCGGCTTGACGCTCCTCATAAACATGAACCATTTCACGCAAAAGCTCGCTTTTAGAGCGACGCTCTTTCTTTGCCATGTCTGCTATTTTGTCCGCCGTCTCCGGTGGAAGGGAGAAGGATAAGACTTTTGTTGTTCTTCCCAACATAATCACCTCCATCTGTTAATACTTAGTAATACTATTATTTTACCTCATAATCGGCTTAAATCAACTGCATTTTTACACAATATAGGCAACCGCTTCGCGTGCGAAGCAATAAATGACGCCTGGATAACAAGAAGGAGCCTTCCATATACTGTAATAATTACAGTTTTAGGAGGGCAAAATGCCAAAGAAAAGGTTATCCATGCGAAAATTTAAAGAAGTGTTAAGACTAAAGGCTATTGGGTTATCTAACCGCCAGATAGCCCAAAGCACGAAAGTATCACATTCGACGGGCAGCAAACTTACGACCCCCTCGATCATGGTTTTGACAAGCCGTTTTTCAACTTCTGAAAATTTTGACCCTGGAAGGATTCGAACAATTTTATCATTTTGATGGATAGTTTTCACAAAAGTAAAACTTTCGCACTCCGGTATTCCGCTCGCTACGACATGGCTATATAATTTCAGTAGGATTTTTGTAACAGGTGACCGAGGCTCTTCCGCATTATCATTGATAACCACAAATTAAGAGATTTAAGATTATGGACTGTAATTTCACGCATAATTGTCGAAAAGATATTGATATAAGAAGATTAATAATGCATATTAATACATATGATATTGAGTATTATGGGAGGAAAAAAGATGAGGACTACTCTTAATATAAACGACGAACTACTTGAAAAAGCAAGAAAGATAACCGGTATCAAGGAAAAAACTTCATTGGTTCACCTAGGGCTTGAAGCTCTTATAGCAAGAGAAAGCGGCAAGAGGCTTGCAAAAATGGGAGGAACCGAAAAGAACCTGAAGCCGATATCGAGAAGACGGGCGGAAGGCGCATAAATGGTTCTTGTCGATACGTCGGTATGGGTTGCGCATCTTCGATACGGAAACTCAGGTTTAGAAACGCTGCTAGACGATGACCGTGTTCTTTGTCATCCATTTATTATAGGCGAGCTAGCATGCGGAAATCTTAAAAACAGATCGGAGATTATATCACTAATTCAAACACTTCCATGCGCCGTACAGGCTGATCACGAAGAGGTTATGCAATTTATCGACGCTCATAGTTTAATGGGAAAAGGTTTGGGATATGTCGACATGAACCTGCTTGCGTCGGCTGCCTTGACCGGAGTGCCGCTATGGACGTTAGACAAGAAACTAAGTACAGAATCTTCACGACTCGATCTGGTTTTTTTATGAAAGACGATGAGGAATTACAGCATCAACTAGATGAATCCTTGAACCAATGTGCAAGGCTTAGAGATGAGAACAAGAGGCTAAAAGCGCTTAAAGATATGCCGCGATCGACATCCAAGCATTCAAAGGAATATGACCCCTCGAAGAACCTGAAGGGTCATGTAGGTGTGTGTTCTTAGGTTTTTCGCCTTATTGCCTTGGCACTTCTCGTACAATACCGTCTATTATCGCATAATCGCTGTTGGACGGACATGCGGGGATGCCTTCGACAAATGGACCCTTACCGTCCTTTTCTTTCAGCAGCTCTTCCACAGTCGCCGGATATGTGCCGAACTCTGCTTTGTATCGGTCGACTCCACCCTGGAGATAGGTCTTATTTTCGTTTCAAGTACCGCCGGAAGGCATTTCGCCGATTTTGGCCGTGGTGCCGTTGCATCCGATAGCGAGTATGGTCAGTATCGCTACTAATGCCAAGATGATCGCTTTCATGAATTTCTCCTATGGGTAATTACCACAATATGGCTCCAGACTAAAATAGCATGGCCTACAATTAATTACTACCAATTACTAATGGAGGGGACGTTGCTACGGAAGTTACGGATGCCTTTTGATCTGAAGAAAATTCCGCTACTACTAATTTTTAGCATGAGTAACCGTAGCTACAGGTAGCTACGTCCCTGTAGCTACCTGTAGCTACGGTTAGCTGGGGACGGAGGTAAAGACCCTATATACCCTAAGGACCAAGCAGGCCATGGGAGACTTAATGTTAATCCCCGTCCTCTTTTTATAGAAAGGTTCATTATTGGATTATCCGCGCACCGTTACTCAATAATAAGGTTATGCTTTTGCATGATTCGCTTACCTTCATTGCTGAGTGTGAATTTGATGAACTCGTTCGTCGCTTTGCTCGCCGGACTCTTCGTCACGAAGTTGAGGTTTCTAACATACGGGTACTTTCCGGCCCTTGCGTTGCCGTAGGTCGGCGCTACGCCATCGATAAATACGGGCCTCACCCTTTTGTTGTCAAATGCGAGCGACGCGTATCCGACTGCTGTGTCGGTGGCGGCTACCGAACGGCGAACCCCAAGGTTAGTACCGAATGCTCTCACAGCGCTTGACAATGTTTGACCGCCCATGAAGGTCTTCATGAAGTAATCGTAGGTGCCCGCGGTCGAATTGAATCCCATCGGTAGAATCGGCGCGTTTTTGCCTCCGAATGTCTGCCAGTTTGTTATCGTTCCGTTGTAGACCTTCGTGACCTGGTCTTTCGTAAACGAATTGACTGGATTATTCGAGTTTACATATATTGCGACAACATCTTGGCCGAGCTTTGTAGCCGCTAGGCCGGCCGCTGTTTCTTCAGGCCTGATATCACGCGATATCATGCCGATATCGACCTTACCGGCGGAGACTTCCTGGATGCCTACGTTGGAACCATTGGCTTTAATCTGAATTCTAACGCGCTTGTGCTTATCCACAAACGACCTCGCCAAATCATCGGCGATAGGCTTGACCGTCGATGAGCCGCTAATTAAAATCTTTCCTTCCAGAGCGTCCTTGGGCGGCTTCGGCTTATCATCCTTAATAATTGTCCTTGTTATGGTGATAACGGTTTTGTCGCCTACTTTCTCGGTCGTGCGAACGATCTTTATTATCTTCGTCCGGCTGCCTTGCCTGACGGTTTTGGTCTCAACCTTGATGATTTTTCCCGCGACCTTTATGACTTTTTTCGGTTTCTTGTCCTTGTGCGCTAACGCGATGTTTGGAGCCACAGTCGCTAAGGTTACGGCTACTAGCAGGGTTGTGATAAGCAGAAGAACGATTGCCTTGTTGCGTCTTGCTAATTGCATTAGGAAACACCTCCTGTTTTGTCGCACTCATTACCCGGCGCTTACGGCGCCCGATTCGCCCTATTGCTTGAGACGTGGTTCTGAGCAATGAGTGCTTGTCCGAGCACCACTGTTTGGTTGGAGAACTCTCGTACATTTAAAGCCGCACCCGCAATAGAGTTCCGTTGAACCAGGGATAGTGTATCAGTCGTTTCCGAAACATTGGTTAAAGAAATGTTATTTTGATGTTAAAAGTAAGGGGAGCACGGGAGTAGCGCAGTCTCCAAGGATTTCCGGCCGCCTCCCTCGTACATATATGCCTCCTTAAACGCGCCGACTTTGCAGGCCGGCTAAGTAAAAAACCACGCGAAGCAGCAACTAATGCGATTATTCGCTGATCCGCGATCAACAGGCTTTGTATTGTTAAAGGCCTTGTGTTGACAACCAGCTGACTAGGCGGACGTTTCCGCTAACTTATCCTCATATATGACCAGTCCGAGGGGTGGCTCGCCACTCGCAAGGCCGGTCACGACCATGGTGTAATACATCTCGTTTTCTAAATCTGTCTCGGCGGGCCCAAAAATCGTGCTCCCGTCGGTGAGGTTGACCGTTATCATGCGCGTACCCGGCTTTGCCCCCATATATTCAGTCGTATGAATATAGCCGAGATCGCTTATGGCCTCAACATCGTCGATGAGCACATTAATGTTCGGCGCGCCCGGGCTTGAATGAATTACACGGACGAAAGCATTCTCCGCCTTTGGCTCGTCGACTTTCTTTTCCTCTTCTCTCGGGCCCACCTCTAACTCTTCTACCTCGATCTCCTCTGCGCCTAGCTTCTCCTCCGCTTTTTTCTGGGCCTCTTGTTTCTCCTCTTTAGCTTTTTTGGCTTCTTGTTCCTCCGCGGGCTTGTTTGCGGCAGCCCTTTTCTTTGCCATCTAAAACTCCTCCTCGTGGCCGGCCAGGTACCTGTTTTATCATGTAAAGCGTAATGAGATACCTCGTTCGGTTGATTTGCATATTTAGGCACCAGGCAAATCAGAACTGTACGATGCCGGCCTAATATCGTAAAGGTGCTATATATTCGACCGGCTCCGAACGGCGTGGCTCCTGGTGGACATTGGGCCCCATACTAAACAATTATCCTTAACGCATTAAATTAAACCTAATTCAAGCCGCAAACGCATATGTAACAAAAATGTAACAATTTTTTAACAATAATCGTATTTGAACATCCCCTTAAGGGGTATCATAACCACAAGAGCCGAGAGAAGATTGGGGGTGACGAGAGATGGCCGACATCGGAGATATTCTTAAAGGGAATACAGTGACGGGCGCGGCGATAGGTCTGGGAGTGGTGATTTTGGCACCGGTTGTGGTACCGATTGTCGCAAGCGTTGTAAAGCCGGTCGCCAAGGCGGCTATCAAGGGCGGCATCGTTCTGTATGATATGGGCAGAGGGGTCGTTGCGGAAACCGTGGAGACCGCGGAGGACCTGGTAGCCGAGGCGAGAGCGGAACTTGGCGAGGGTGGCGAAAGCGCCGCTGTTATCACTAAGGGTCAGGTCAAGGCAAGCCCGCAACCCTCTTAAAATCCACACAACGTACAAAGTGCACACATCTAAGCGTGAACACCCTTAAAGAGGGTGTTACGTTTTAGCGTGCGATTTGCGCGAGCGGACTCTCACCGGAATCATCCTTCTAATTCATCTCCAGCGATATGGTTAAATAGCTTATCTCCGCTGTTCAGGTTGGGGCAATCCCCTGGTTAACAAAACTTTTACAATACATTAAGAAAACTTTAACCCTTATTGAGCCGATATGTCGTAGGATTGGCGTAAGGAGTCAAGCGCTGTGCTATCGACTGTGCTATCGAGCGCGGGCTGTGTCGCAGATGTCGCAGATGTGGCAGGTAAAGCTCTTGGTCCAGGAGTGAAAGGCTGTGTTCTGTTGATGAGCGGATTCTTACGTAGGCGGATAGTGTGGGAGGATAGTAGATGAGTTATTACATACATAACGTGTCGGGACGGCTACGGATAAAGACACCCTCGCTGAAGGGAAGCCAAAGAGCCGCCGCCGAGGTTAAGGAGTTGCTAAGGTCGGTACCGGGGGTAAGCTCGACTACTATCAACATGGTAACGGGAAGCATAGTCGTCAACTACGACCCGGGAGTCACAACGCCGAAGGAGATAGTCCATATTCTACAGCGCGCCGGCCACTTCGACCTCTCGAAGGCCGTCACAAACGACCAGTACATCTGTACAATGGCCTCGAAGGCGGGGACGTTTATCGGCAAGCAGGTCGCCGGGGCTTTCGTAGATAGGGCGGTAGGAAACTCGGCGTCGGTACTGCTGGCGATGTTGAAATAGGGGACACCCCGTTACTTCCTTTGCCACAGGGCGCTTGCTAAGTTGTTAAGTTGTTAAGCTTACGCTTTCATAAGCGCCTCTGCCTTATCGGTACGTTCCCACGGGATGTCCATGTCCACTCTCCCCATCTGGCCGTATGCCGCCAGCTTTTTGTAGAACCCACCTTTGGTAGTTGCGGGCAGGTGTCGCAAGTTGAACGCTCTCACGATACCGGCGAGGCGGAAATCGAAATGCTCCTCGATGAGTTCCGCGATCTTCTCATCGGCGATTTTAGCCGTACCAAAGGTCTCGACTTGAATACTGACGGGGCGCACAAGGCAGATCGAATAACTGAGCTGAACCTCACACTCTTCGGCGAGGCCCGCCGCAACGACGTTTTTCGCGGCGTACCGCGCTACATAGGCGCCCACCCGATCGATTCTCATAGGGTCTTTGCCGCTCAAAGCCGCCCCGCTGTGCCGTGAGTACTCACCGTATGTATCGATAGCGTTCTTTCTCCCGGTAAGCCCGGCGTGAACGGAGGGGCCGCCATTTACGTAAGGTCCTTCAGGGTTTATGAAGATGCGCGTTCTCTTATCGGGCGCGATCTGCTCGCCCTCGAAGACCGGGCTTATTACCGTTTCGATAATGTCGCGCGAGAGCGTCTCCGAATCGGGCCCACCCTTTGATGGCGATTTATTCTGGCTTACCACGAGGGTGATGCTGTGGATCCTTCGCGGTGTTCGCCCTTTAAACTCCACACCCACCTGGCTCTTGCCGTCAGGGGCGAGGTAGGGCAGGACCCCCTCGTGCCTTACCTTGGAAAGCCTCCTTACAAGCCGGTGCGCGAGCCATATGGGCATGGGGAGCAGGGCGGGGGTTTGGGTGCACGCATAACCGAATACCGTGACCTGGTTTTTCGCTACGATGCGATTGATATCTTGTTCGGTGAGTTCCCACTCGTTGAAGGTATATCGTTCGCGCTCAGGAAGCTCTCTTAAGCTGGTAATGATGCTTGCGGTGTTGCCGTTAAAGTCGGGGCGGTCATAGCCAATCTGGTTGATGACTTTGCGCGCGACATTCGGGAAGTCTACGCTT
Source organism: Actinomycetota bacterium (assembly GCA_018333515.1). NCBI lineage: Bacteria > Bacillati > Actinomycetota > Actinomycetota bacterium. Next base: position 41,579 of record JAGXSZ010000008.1, on the reverse strand, counting down.
GCTTCCGACAAAAACCGTGCGGCGATAAACACGATTGCCGTAGAGACGGCGCACTCCGCGATAATCCTCGAGTGAGGGTCTTGCTTGAGGAAGTGGTCCACGATAGCATCGCTGATGGTGTCGCAGAGCTTATCGGGATGACCTTCGGTTACCGACTCAGAGGTAAACATAAACTCCGTTTTCACGTGTTGCTCCTCCACCTATCTTGTTCTTTTTCATATCTTTTACGCCGGACTCAAGACCCGGCCCTGTAACCGCGAAGGGGTTTTCTTTACTACCGGAACCATCCCCGCGCGTCCTTTATCGCCCAACCTTTTTGTGCCCTCGTTTACGGCGAGCGGCAACAACGCACTGCTTAGGACGACGGCCCCATCGACCGCTGACATACGCGTTATTCCAAGCAGGCTTCTTAATCCCGGAGTTAAAAGTGTGAGCGCCTGTAGGACGAGCGACCCGGCTAGGGCGCCGTTAAGGTATCTGTTTGGCTGCAAGGGGCTCACGCCGTCAGCCTCGAACCTATCAAAGATACTATGCGTCTCCGAGCGAGAACTTATTGCGTGAAGAAGCTGTCCCGTGGTGAGGCTCATAAATGCAAGCGTGCTCGCTAGTCCGCCTATGCCGTAGCGAGCGATACCGTATCCATACGCCCCAAGCGCGCCGATCGAAAGAACGGCCGACTCGAAGAAGATACGTCGCATATCCGACCTTTTAAGAAGCGGTTCATTCGGGTCTCGCGGCGGCTTGTCTAAGACATCGGGCTCCGGTGACTCGAGGGCAAGGGCGATACCGGGCGCCACATCCGACATGAGGTTTATCCATAGCAACTGCATTGCGCTGAGTGGTTGGCCGAGCCGCGCCACCAGGGCAAGGAAAGTGACAAAGATCTCACTCAGGTTCGTCGCCAAGAGAAAACGGATAGATTTTCTTATGTTGCTATAGATCGTCCTTCCCTGGCTAACGGCGATGATCATCGTCTCGAGCCGGTCGTCTTCGAGCACCACGTCGGCGACTTCACGCGCCACGTCGGTACCGGTATGGCCCATTGCGATACCGATATCGGCCGCTTTGAGCGCCGGCGCATCGTTGATCCCGTCACCGGTCATGGCCACGACTTTTCCCGCACCCTGCATGGCCTGGACGATCTGCAGCTTGTGCGCGGGGCTTACCCGCGCGAATACGCGCACCTTGTCGGCGAGCGCGGACAACACTGCGGGGTCGATCTCGTCGATGCGCGTCGAATCGAGTATCTCGATTTGCTCGCCCCCATTGAGGCGCAACTTCTTGGCGACCGCATAGGCCGTGAGACTCTGATCGCCGGTAATCATCACGGTATCGATTCCGGCTCTGTGAAACATGCCTATCGCTTCTTTGACGCCTTCTCTTATGGGGTCAGCCATGCCGACAAGGCCAAGCCAGACGAGGTCGCGAGCGATATCACCGACATCTTCACCGTATGAGAACTCGCCGTTATATGTGGCATACGCCATGCCAAGAACGCGCAACGCCGCGCCGGACATACGCTCGTTCTCTACTGTTATGACAAGGCGCTCCTCATCTGAGAGGGCCAGCTTTACGCCGTCTTTCATATACCACGCACAACGCGACAGCACCTCGGTCGGGCTTCCTTTTACCGCAACGGTCGTTTGTCGCGCGCCCCTGGCCTTATGAACAGTGACCATGAAGTTGCGGGTCTCGGACCGGTAGATGATCTTTTTAGCCGGCAAGCGCTTTCGAAGGCGTACGACATCGACGTTCACGTTCATCGCAAGGTAGACAAGGGAGTTTTCTGTCGGAGTGCCACTGACCACCGTGTCGCCGCCTTCCTTGCTCACCCGGCTTTCGTTGCAGAGCGCCGAGACCTGAACGAGGTGGAGAAGCTCTCTCTGCCCACGCACGCATATCGACTCACCGTTGCTGCTAAGAGCGCCGTTGGATACCCGCATGCGGCGCATACCCGCGAAGACGGAGACGACGGACATCTTATTCTCGGTAAGCGTTCCCGTCTTGTCGAGGCAGATCGTCTGTACCGAGCCAAGGGTCTCCACCACATCAAGACGTCGAATAATGGCTTTGTGGCTCCTCATGTTGCGAACACCGAGGGCCAGTGTCGTGACGGCGACGGTGGGGAGACCCTCGGGGACCGCCGCGACCGCCAGTGATATCGACGTTTTAAGCATTTGAAGGGCACCGTAAGTTTGAATTCCGAGCACAAACACGCCGGCACAGATAGCGCCGCTTAGTAGCGCGAGCTGTGTCCCTATCGTGCTCAACTGGCGTTCGATGGGGGTCTCGGGCGCTTTTACCTCTTGGGCGAGAGCCTGTATCTTACCTATCTCCGTATGCCCACCGGTTGCGACAGCAACAGCAAGTCCTTGGCCTCCCGTGATAAGGGTGCCCATATAGACCATGTTCGACCTGTCGGCAAGGGGAATGCCGGAACCGACGTTGTTTCCCGTGTTCGACAGCGCATGGCGATTTGCCGGCACGGCCTTTTGTCTAATTGGCACGACGGTAGTTATTTTTGCGGCCGGCATGCTCTCTCCGGTGAGGGCCGACTCGTCCGCGCTGAGGTGCTCCGCGTTTATCAGCCGGGCATCCGCCGCGACGTAGCTTCCCGGCTTGAGGACCAGGATGTCGCCGGGAATGACTTCTTCCGCGTGCAGCTCTGTTTGCTTGGCATCTCTAATGACAAGCGCGGAGGGGTTGGCGAGTCGTTTTAACGAATAGATAGTCCTTTCGGCCTGCGACTCCGTTACGTAGCCGATTAATGCATTGAGGGCTACGACGCCGAGAATCACGAGCGCGTCGGCCATCCCTCCGGTTAAGACGGAAACGCCGGCGGCGACACCCAAGAGGGCGACGGGGAACGACTTGAACTGATCGAGGAATATGCCAAGTCTTGGGCGGGGAAGCGATTCGGGTAAGACGTTAGGGCCGTGCTTGTGAAAGAGCTTGCGCGCTTCGTCACTGGTCAGGCCCGTTCGCTTATCGGCGCCGAACAGTTGTAGCACGTCCGCTTTTTTCATAAGGTGCCATGGCTCGTCTCTTTGCTCTTCGGCACCGAGAAGAAGTTTCAGAAGCTTATCCTTACGAGAGGGGCTCTCGCCGGTCCTGGTGCGCGGTTGGGTTCGTGCCGCGCGGGCTTGAAGCTTCCTGAAATCTGATACTATTGTTTTAATATATGAGGCGATTTGCCGGTGGCTGTGTTCCGGGTTGTACAGCACAAGCACTTTACCGGTCAATTCGCTTGCGGACACCCGGCTTATTCCGTTGTTGTCTTTCAACCGAAACTCGATATACCGCTTAAGGGGTTCGGAGTGGTACAGCCCTTCGATTTTACACCGAACCCTCCCTCTCACGGCCGAGTGGATTATGTTTACCACACCGTCTCGCTCGCTCCTTTGTGGTCTTAATATGCTTTATATCTTACTGATTGCTTTGTATCGCGCAGCGGCGCTTACGGGCATTACGGGCACGTTCGAGCCGGATGAAGACCGAGCGTTGCTTAAAGCGGGGCCCGTGAGGGGGCCCGTGAGCGCTTTTACCTGCGTGCTCGCACTATATTGATAATGTTAAGCGCATACCAGAAAGCCGTGTGCCATGAGGGAAGTACGAAGCCGCCTCTGAAAATCTGGTAGAACCCAACACCTAAAAGGCTTAAAGAGACGATTGTGGCGACATCGAGTTCCCCACCCGTGGCGGACTTTGTCTTCGCGTTGGCTCCCTCATAGCTCTTAAAGATTTGCCGCATCGGAGTAGTGGTGCTTGTCGCTGAGTTCTCTGTGTCGAAGAGTCGTCCGTCCGGGATGCTCCCAGTGCCTTGTCCCAGGCTATTGAGCTTTCCAGGTCGGCTCAGCGAAAAAAGATGTTGACTCGAAGCGTGTTCATCAAGCCCTTTAAAGTCCTGCGTATATATTACAAGGACGCTTGCCGTAACGGGACTTACCTCCAGCCTCTCGACGCCCGGGAGTTCGGATAACCCGCTTTTCAAAGACGAAAAATATTTAGCGTCGCCCTTTCTTGACGGGACCTTTATCCGAAGCCTCCCCGGTATCGCGTGGCTCAAGACAGCTTCAGGCGTATTATTCACCGGTGTTCCCTCGGCCCTTTCTCTTCGCGGCAGGTTTCTCCTCTTTGATTTCCGCTTGTTCTGCCGGCCCTTCGGCTACTGCCTCAAGCTCAGAGCGCGCCTCGGCGACGAGGTCTTCTGTTACTTCGCGCGCCTCAGCGTAGGCCTCTTTGCTCCTTCCATACAGGATGATTCCACTCTTGATCGCGGCCTTGGCCACCGGCTTCACGACGCCTGCGACGATCGGGGCTGCCGCCGACACCAAGATCGCGGCACCAAGCCCTATCGCTATACCGGTCGCCGTGTTTCCCTTCAATGCGTTCTCAAGAATTGACATTGTGTTCGGCCCCTTACTTATATTTGTGTTAAAGTCTTTATTACCCTATTAAATAACAATTTAATGAGTTTAGCCGTGAATTTACATTTTATTTACAACCATTTAACAACATTTGAACTGTAGATTTTAAAATAAAGATAGTCTCAATTTTCTGTGGGAATAAACATGCTCGACAGGGAGCCCAAAGAGTCGGCGTCGCTCTCTCAAGCGGATACTAGAACAATTACCTTTAGGGGGAAAGCGGTGGTAGTTCCATTTAAAGTGATACATCATATTCCCGGTCGAATTCGCGTCGAGGTGCCGTCCGCGAAGGGACTGACCAGGAAAGACCTGGAGAGCCTGGCGCATATAAAATTGCCGCCAAGCATCAAGAACATGCGGGTGAACCCTTTAAACCGCAACCTTATCATCGAGTACGACCCGAAAAGCATCGACATACTCGCCTACCTTAGGGTCATGGCATCGAGCGATGAGATTCTCGAGCTGTTCGATAGGGATAATAAACGCAAGTAGACCGCATATTACTCGTTTACTTTCCTCCAGGTTTGCGACTATGCCCATTCTGAACAGCGCTAATAATCCTTTAACCGTTTAAACAATTAATTTACCGAATGTTTACATCGCTGCAACCACCTCCTTCGAGAAGCGCTTTATGCTTAGTTAAGACGGGCGTGAGTGGGGCGCTGCGAAGATGTGCCCCTACCCGTTCCGAGGGACCACGCCGCGTATCGCAGGGGTCTTGCGGAGAGCACGGGCAAGCGTGCCGCACCGCGCACCCTTTTATTGAATTAAGACTTCAGGTTTGTGCTAAATCATTCACAGAAGGCGGCGCAATGATTCTACCGGTAAAGGAAGCATTCGACCCCGCATACGATACTCAGCGGGTATTTAGGTTGCTTTTGGATAGCATGGCGAGGCCGGGTAAGATCAACTACCTGCCTGATATAAAGCTTCTTATCGGCAAGGAAAACAGCTTTCCCTACCTGATCGCGCGCACGCTCCTCGACACAGAGGTCACTTTCACCTGTCTCGACATTAACGATGAACTCAATGCGAGAGATATCTTCCGGTGCACCGGGGCGCGCTCGGTCGATGTCGAGCATGCCGACTTCATATTCTGTGACGGGAGGCGAGCGCAAGGCGAGTTGGCCTTAGCGCACCCCGGCACTACTGACCTTTCAGAGACGGGCACAACGGTCGTTATGGTCATCGATCACCTGTATGGGCAGCCGCCCGGAAGTTACGGAGAACTCATTCGTCTTGAACTCTCCGGGCCGGGCGTGAACGGCGCCACGCAACTCTGGCTTTCGGGGATGCACCGGGATAACATAGGCGGGCCGACCCCCCGGAGCCACGACTATCATCTCGGCACGGACACCACCATTCTGGTCGATTTGGAGGGCAAAATAGCTTGTTTGCCAAGGAGCAGCAGGCCGGCTTGGGATGTGGAGTCGGATGGGCCGCGTTACGGTTAGAGAAGTAGGGCGGGGGACGTTGCTACTTGCGCGCGCCGATTAATTCTCCACGTTCTTGGAGCGCTCCGGCAAGCGCATCAAGGGATTGCCTAGGTTCTTCCGGAAGTGTTCTAGGATGGGCGATATATAGCACTCCAATATGCTCCAATAAATTCAACAACAAGAATTCAACAACAAGGAAGGAACTAGGAATGAATGAAACGACAGAGCCGAACGAGAAAGCCGTTCGCGAGATTAGAATCAATCCGATTGTGCCGAGTGAAAGCGTGCTCGTGGCTACGGCGCGGAGTATGCGTCCTAAAAAAGAAGAACCGCCCGTGCCCCATGATACGCGAACATATGTAGAGACTTGCCCTTTTTGCTCAGGAAATGAAGATATGACGCCGGCATCGATTCTTCGAGTCCCCTCGGAGGGTGACTGGAAAATGCGCATCGTCGAGAACCTCTATCCTATTCTCGGAGACGACAATGAAGACCCGAATTTCGTATTCGGGCTGCAACACACAATGAACGGATATGGCCGCCACGAAGTCGTCATCGACCATTCTTCGCACGGGATTCGTATCCATGAAATGACCGAGGAGCAGCTCGGCCTGCTTTTTGCCACTTACCGGACGCGAATGGAACAGCTCTATAATGCGAACCCGCGCATCAAGAACGTGTTGGTGTTTAAGAATTTCGGCCCGGCCGCCGGCGCAAGTATCGCGCACACGCACAGCCAGATAATCGCGATGCCCGTCGTGCCCGATAACGTGCAGGCGGAAGTCAGAAACAGCTCGGCGTTTTTCGAGACCAATCATCACTGTATTTTCTGTAGTTTAATCGATGAGGCGCTAACATTTGAGGCGACGCTTTACGACAAAGACTCTGGAGAAATACGGCGAAAAATAAATGTCGGGCAATTTGTAGTCGAGCGCAGCAAACGCTTTATAGCGATTAAACCCTTTGCGAGCAGGTATGAGTGGGAAGTGCAAATCCTTCCTCTCGCGCATCGAGCCGACTTTCTTGATGCAAATCCCGAGGATCTCGCGGACCTTGCCTGGATTTTCAGAAGGACGATGGCTCGGCTTAATGCGGTCTTGGGCGGAGCGCCGCAATATAACTACTTTCTCCATTCAGTACCCCACGGCCAAGAGTATGATGATTGCGCGCCGTCGTTCCATTGGCATATCGAAATATGCCCGCGCACCAGCATTCCAACCGGGTTTGAACTCGGCTCGGGACTTTTTGTGAACACCATCGCCCCCGAAGATGCGGCCGAGCGTCTTCGCGATGCGCGGTTTGAGGGAGCGATACGGGTCCGCACGTAGGCGATTAATAACACCTACGCCTACCGCGTGAAGGCTGTCAACCGAGCGGTATCGTCGGCTTATTCGAGTACGGTCAGCGAGAGTGCCGGCATTGTTCTTCGCTTTCACGGTAGCGCTTATATTCCACGATAGCTATCTGAGCGGTGTTTCCAATTTATCGATTAAGGATATAATAACTACCAAGGGTTTGTTGGCGCCGGAAAGTATCTCGGCATCGACACGCTCGGTGGCATTGTTTTGGATACTAGTACTCCATCACAGATACATCGACTGGTATCCGTCATTCTGAGGGAGTTGAAAACGACCGAACAATCTCAAGCTTTAGAGATTCTTCGTTTCACTCAGAATGACAACTCATAAAACGTGTGATGGAGTACTAGTCTGTAAGGCGACAGGCGCAAGAGCTTATGTCAAGCCCCACTCCAATCTTTCTCGGCTGGGGGGGGGTTCATTGATTTTGTTTGTGTTGTCAGACTAATCGATGAAAGCGTGAGAGGGGCAGCGTTCAGAGCCGCGAGGATTTGAGAGATGAAAAACTCGGCAAAAACGGCGAAAGAGAATAAAGATACGGCAATTCCGATTGTTGGGATTGGGGCTTCGGCCGGCGGCTTGAAGGCGTTCACCCAACTGCTCCAGCATCTGCCGGGTGACATCCGTATGGCGTTTGTGCTGGTTCAACACCTAGACCCAAAACATGTAAGCATTCTACCCGAGCTTCTGGCCAAGGCGACGAAGATGCCGGTAAGCGAAGTAAAAGACGGCATGCTCGTCGAGCCAAACCACGTATATGTCATTCCGGCCAACGTAAACATGGCTATTTTCCACGGGGTTCTAAACCTGATGCCGCGTACGGAAATCCGTGGGCTGCACTTGCCGATAGATTTTTTCTTGCGCTCTCTGGCGGAAGACCAGAGCAACAAAGCGATTGGGGTTATCTTATCGGGAACCGCTTCCGACGGCGCTCTGGGTCTAAAGGAGGTCAAGGCCGCGGGCGGCATCACCTTTGCCCAGGATCCGGAATCGGCCGAATACGATGGTATGCCACGTAGCGCTGTGGCCGCGGGCGTAGTCGATTTTATCCTGCCCCCTGAAAAAATCGCAAATGAGCTGGCAAGAATCGGGCAGCACCCTTTTATGGCCCGTTCCATGGCTAAAGAGGAGGCAAAATCGCTACCGGAAGCCAAGGGCGACCTCATGAGTAAGATATTCTGGTTGCTTCGAAGCACCACCGGCGTCGATTTTACTTATTACAAACAGACCACCATCAAGCGGCGCATCACGCGGCGCATGGTTGTGAACAAGCTCGATGCGCTGGAGGCGTACGTTAGATATCTGCAGGAATACCCAGCCGAAGTGATGGCTCTATACCAGGACATTCTCATTACCGTTACAGATTTTTTCCGGGATCGCGAAACATTCGAGACTTTAAAGAAAGGTGTATTCCCCGAAATTATCAAAGATAAAGCACCCGATTTACCTATCAGGGTGTGGGTGCCGGGGTGTTCCACTGGTGAGGAACCATATAGTATTGCCATGTCCTTGCTTGAGTCTTTGGAAGGAATGCCAAAAAAGCCCCCGGTTTTAATCTTTGCCACGGACATCAACGAGATAGCCATCGAGAAAGCCCGTGCGGGTATATATCCGGAAAACATTACGGCCGATGTCTCACCAGAGCGCCTGCAACGCTTCTTTGTTAAGGTGGAGGGCGGCTACCAGATTAACACGGTAATCCGCGAGATGTGCATCTTCGCCAAGCACGATGTGACCAAAGACCCGCCTTTCTCCAGGCTCGATCTCGTCAGCTTTCGAAATGTGCTTATCTACCTAAACTCGACCTTGCAAAAGAAAGTAATACCGGCGCTTCATTATGCTCTTCAGCCAAAGGGCTATCTCGTGCTGGGCACCTCTGAGACGGTTGACGGCTTTATCGACCTTTTTGAGCCGGTCGACAAAAAGCACAGAATTTACTCCAAAAAGCCGGCGCCATCTCGCCTGCCGGTAGACTTTGCTACAAGGGGTTACTCGCCGGAATATTTAGAGATTGAAAAAAGGATTAATATGCCCCGCGAGATAATACTCCCGAAATTCGATGTTCAGAAAGAGGCCAATCATATAGTCCTGGAGAAGTACGCCCCCGCCGGCGTTATTGTCGATGGTAATATGGAAATCCTTCAATTCCGCGGGCACACCGGTCTTTTTGTTGAACCGGCACCCGGAAAGGCGAGCCTAAATCTCTTAAACATGGCCCGAGAAGAATTAGCGTTAGATTTACGCACGGCTATCAATGAAGCAAAGAAGACAAATGCTCCCGTCAACAAGGAAGACATAAGGATCAAACATAACGGCAACTATAGGGATATCGCTATCGAGGTGATTCCCATAAAGGCGCCGTCTAATGAATCCTATTATTTGGTCCTTTTTAAAGAGAATACCGCGCCGGCCGATTCTGAGCTGCGGGAAGCCAAGCCTGGTAAGAAAAAACCTGCCGAAGAGCGAAGGTCTGTCGAGCGCGAAATCGCCAAACTAAAACAGGAGCTTGTCGCAACCAAAGAGTATTTAGGCTCGACCATTGAGGAGAAAGACGCCGCCGGCGAGGAACTTAGGGCCGCAAATGAGGAGATTCAGTCGAGCAACGAAGAGCTGCAAAGCATTAATGAGGAGCTGGAAACATCTAAAGAGGAACTTCAGTCGAGCAATGAAGAACTGACTACGGTCAACGATGAACTGCAGAATCGCAATCGGGAATTGATGCTGCTCAACGACGATTTGAATAATTTTAACACCAGCACCGATATCCCGATTATCATGCTGGGTAATGATTTACGCATAAGGCGCTTTACCCCTACGGCGGAGCGAATTCTTAATATAATCCCCTCCGACGTCGGTCGGCCAATCGGTGATATCAGGCTAAAGATAGACGCGCCCGACCTGGAGCAATTGATTCTAGGAGTTGTCGGAAGCCTCAACATGTGGCAGCAAGAAGTCCAAGATAATGATGGCCGCTGGTACTCTATGCAGATAAGGCCCTACAAGACTTCAGACAATAGGATTGCCGGCGCGGTTATATCGTTGCTCGATATCGACGAGACGAAACGCAGCTTAGTCCAGGCCGAAGAAGCCCGCAATTATGCCCAGGCTATCGTAGAAACAGTCAGGGAGCCTCTGGTAGTCCTCGATGCCGACCTGCGGGTCGTATCGGCAAATCAATCTTTCTACCGCACCTTCCATGTCGTGAAAAAGGAGACGGAGAACATTCTCGTCTACGAACTCGGCAACCGTCAGTGGGAGATACCAAAGCTGAGAGAACTACTGGACGGCATATCATCCAAAAGCCTCCGGTTCGAGGATGTCGAGGTCGACCACGAGTTCCCGGATATCGGACGCAGGACAATGTTGTTCAATGCCCGTCGAATTGTCCGGGATGCGCAGGGGACGGACTTGATTCTCCTCGCCATTGAGGACATCACCGGGCGCAAGCGAACGGAAGAGGAGTCTAAAAAAGCAAAAGAGCTAAGCGATGCTTTGAATAATATCAATGCGGACCTAATCTCAACGCTCAATATCGACAAGATAATGAAGCGGTTGGTGGCCGATGCCGTTAAGGCTTCGGGATGCGAATCGGCCGCGGTCGTCGTTCGTGAATACGATAACTGGGTTATAAAATTTGTCTACGGGTTTTCAGATGACTTGGTAGGCACAGCATTATCCGACGCGAAGGCAAAACACCTGGCGATGGTTGCTAGAACCAAGCAGATGATGGTAATGAACGATGCATACAATGACGAGAGGGTCGACCGCAAACTGATGGAGGAGGTGGGTATCCGGTCATTCGTAGCTGTGCCTCTCTTGACACGAGATTCCGTTATTGGCATGCTCACGTTCCACTACCGCTCGGCACCGGTCGCGTTTACCGGAGCCCAAATAGACTTCGCAAGCAAATTAGCGACCACAGTTTCTTTTGCCCTCGAAAACACTAGGCTCTATGTGGCCGAGCGACATATTGCGAATACTCTGCAGACCGCTCTGCTTGCCGTTCCGGAGTGTATTGAGGAAGTCGAATACGGGCACTTCTACCGCTCAGCCACCGAAGCGGCTCGAGTAGGCGGCGACTTCTTTGATATCTTCGGGCTGGAAGGAGACAGGGTCGGAATCGTCGTCGGTGACGTAGCGGGCAAAGGCTTGGAGGCGGCCACTCTTACCTCTCTGGTAAGAAACACTATACGGGCGTACGCGTATGAGCAAGCCTCTCCAGCCGTCATTATGGCCAAGGTCAATGAGGCGGTGGTAAAAGGTTCATGCTCGGGCAGCTTTATAACGGTCTTCTTTGCGATAGCCGATACGAAATCCGGCGTTCTCAGATACTGTAGCGCGGGGCACCCGCCGGCGATGATTAAGCGGACGACAGCTGAAGTTTCGCTGCTCGAAGTAAACAGCCCGGTCATCGGGGCGTTCAACAAGTTGAAATTCGATGAAGCTGAAGCGGTTCTCAAGCAGGGCGACGTGTTGGTTCTCTATACCGACGGGGTAACCGAGGCCAGATGTAACGGAGGTTTCTTCGAAGAAGAGGGTTTAATAAACCTGCTCAAGGACATGGGGCCGCTTTCGGCAGGGGAAGTGCCGGAAGCGATATTCAACGAAGTCATCGCATGCACAAAAGGTGAGATATCGGACGACATAGTAGTACTCGCGCTCTCTCTGCCGAGTGCGGGCAATGCTAAAAGCTAAGCTTAAACAAGGCGATGGGCCGCGGGTTTATGGGGGGGTAGGGGACGTTGCTACTCCCGCGCAAGATATTCATACTCGACGCAGGCGTGTCCTTTGTAGACCAGCTCGCGCGTTACTTCGAACCCGGCTTGCTCGAAAGCTTTGATGGACGGGATGTTTTCGAACCTGATTTTCGCGATGATTCGGGGCAATACCAGCTTATAACCGGCAAACTCGATTGATGCAAGGATTATCGGGGTTGCGAGTCTTCTGCCGCGATAGTCGCTGTCGACGAAGATACTTATCTCCCCGTCGGCGTCTAACCGCGACTGCGCCAACGGAATCCAGTCATAGCCACATAGTCCCTCGACGATTAACAGAAGCACGTCCTTGTCGTGCAACAGCTCGGCGAAAAACCGCGCGAAGGTGTCGGGCGGAACCGTCCCGTTCTTGGCGTTCATGCGTATGCTGTCGGGGTCGTTCGCCCACTTGTGGGCAACTTTTAGGTCGTCGCGCGTCGCCTCTCGTATCCTGATATCCATAAATGTATCATACCCCAGCAGCCCGAACGCTACTAAGCCTACAAGTATATTAAGCCTACTGAGCCTGCTAAGCCTACGAGCAAACACTATGGTCAAGCCGGGGAGATAAGCAGGCAGAAGCGCGGGCTGCTTAAAGGGCACCATCGGCACTTCGTGCCGCTTCACGCACGCGCTACCACAACCGGTTTGCTCCCTATCTACCTTAGAGCTGCATGCTCGCGCTATAATACCGGTAGACATAATTGCGGGAAGTCGCGTGTGGAGGTGACGATGCGAATCACGATAAACGAGCCCGATGGCAGGACGTCGGGCCTGGTCTTGGGCGACACCTATGGATACAACTACGACAACGAGTTCAAATACTTAGACCTTGACGGTGTGAGTGGGAGCGACTCGGTGGCGATGCTCGGGCGAGCCCTCAAAGCCGCGTGGCCGGACGGGCTTGCCGAGGAGGACAAACAAGCAGCTGAGAAGAGCATACAGATTTTGAGGACATTGCTGGAAATGGCGGAGAAAAACCCGGACGGCACCTGGCGGCTCGCCTCGTAAGCGCGAGTCAAAAACCCGCAGCTTCTTAGCGATAAATCGTCCAAATTTCGTCGCGCTCGCCTCGTAAGCGCGAGCTAAAAATTTGTTTACGTGGTAAGATATATGTGCCGATAAGGCTAAACGAGGTGGGGAAACGACCCGTCGCTGGCCGCAGGGTTCGCCCGCGGCTAGAGGAAACATCCCACACCCACATGCGGGGCTCGCGCTTTGCATGTAAGAGACCGCCTCTTGCAAAGGAGGGCGGGCTGCGAAGCCCGACGACTAGTGCCACAGAGACGAGCCGCTTGATTCAAGCGGGTGAAACGCGGTAAACATCCGGCAGGGTGCAACTCAAATAGGGAGCGCTTAAAGCGAGATCCCGGGTAGAGGCAGCCGCTTAAGGCGGCACTGGCTTTTCGAGGCCGGTAGATAGATGGCGGGATAGAACAGAATGGGAGTTACGGCTTCCCCACACATATAAAACAGCCGCTTTCGAGCGGCTGTTTTATATGTGTGGGTGGGGGACGTTGCTACGGGAGTTACGGTTGCCCATATCGAACGATTAAGCAGTAGCAGAATTTTCCTCAAATCAAAAGAATCCGCCCTTCTCCCGTAACCTCCACAGCCGTAACTCCCGTAGCAACGTCCCCTGCGTCCCCTGCGCCACAGCGATGTTCAAGTTCGTAAAGCGGCAAAGTATCCATGATGAAGTTCTCCTGTTCCAAGCGTCTAAGCGTAAAAACAATAACCGTCAATCGATTAAATCGGGCCCTCCGGAGCTTATCCAGAGCCCGTTATCCAAAGGATTAGTAGCAGAGGTAAGATGCGATATGTTTTCTACGGCTTCTTCGACGTCTATAATCGAGAGGTCGATTAATAATCCGGTGTTGGAATATGGATATGCGGCAACTAAGTCCGCCACCCTATCCTCGGTTAGATCGATGGCGGGGTGGTTCTGTCTGCTCTCAAACCTTGATAGCGCGCTCTCCCGGTCTACATGGAATTCCGCGAGGTATAGCGAGCCTTCAACCCGATTTACCGCGCTTACCAAGTCTTGCCTATAGAATATACGACTGTACGTGCAATCGACAACAACATTTTGTCCGAACTCTAGAAGTACGCTTACAAGTCTATGCGCCGCACGATATCCTAGTTTACGATGTTCAAGACATCGATTTGAATCTGGAACCAACAAACTCAAAACAGAGTCGACTTCTATGTACGTCCAATGCTTCTTTATGGCAAAGGCTTTAGCGACCGTGGATTTACCCGATAACGGCGGTCCTGCGCAAACTAAAACATGCATACTAGACAATCCTTTATAACTCAAGATACAGTAACCGACCGACAATTATTGTGTCCGTCGCCAGAATTGACAGAATAAGGCGCGATGTTTCCCGCTAGTCCTGTTTATATCATAATATGAAGTAGGGGACGTTGTTTACTGTGGGTCCTGGCCAGGATAAAAGATACTCAAAAATAGAACAATTATGGTGTTGAAAGGCCGTAATCTACCCGCATTATACCCCAACCCCTGCTTAGTCTCCGCGATTTTTGGGTAGGCATTAAGCATGCAGTAATCTTGCTTAGTTGGGGCAGCAGCATCGGGTTTATGGGGCTACGAGTAAGGTGTGGGTTGATGAGTAATTTTTCTTTTTCGGTAGATATCATAGATGACCGCAAGTTGATAGTAAGGCCCGTCGGTTCGCTGGATTTTCATACAGTTGGCGTGCTTAAGCAGGCGATATATCCTCTCTGCGTCAGCGAGGAGATAGTCGATGTCGTCTTCGACTATGACAAAGTCGACTATTCCGACAGCTCGGCCTTTGGCCTCTTGCTCAAACTAAGCCGCACCATCGACGGCGAAGTCACTGTCATAAACGCAAAGCCGTCTCTTAAGCGCGTCTTCCAAATGGCCGGCTTCGATACCATATTTTTCAAAGGCAACCGCGACCATGATTTTATAGCCTAAGTCCGATAGAGCGTATCCAGCGCATCGCGAATCCGCCGCCAATCAACGCTTCAAGCATGGCCGCCACCGGCTCATTTCGCAACAAAGCATCGCGCACCAATCACATCCCCAAACAAACATCTTGGCACAGCCCCGTGCATCCCGCCAGCACCAAGAAAACCCGCTAAAAGTCATAGCAGTAGCGCCAATCTGATATAATTAATAAAACTTACAGAGGTGCATGAGTGAAGGTTATCAAGTCTACCGGATACATCGATTATGACGTGCAACTGGGCGACCACATCGTTCATTTCTACGATAGCGACGAGCAGCGCTCCAGCGTGCTCGTCGAGTACATCAAAGACGCCATCCGGCAGAACCACAAATGTCTCTGCATCCTCGACAAAGATATGGCCGCCGCGCTCCAGGACCGTTTGCTCAAACTGAACATGGATGTCGGCTATTACCTGATAGAGGGGCAACTCTTGTTCATGACGCACGATGAGTTTTACATGAACAACGGTCATTTCGACGACGAAAAGCTAGCCAAGCTGATAGTCGAGGCGACCGAGGCCGCGGGCAAGCAGGGGTGGGCGGCGCTTCGCATAGCGAACGAGTTTACCTGGGCTGTGGCGGACAATAACAACGTCGACGCTTGGCTCCGTTTCGAGGCCGCCATCAACAACTATCTGGGCAAGCTGCCCGCGATTATGTTGTGCCAATATAACCAGCGCATGATTTCCGGTCAAATCGCGAACAACCTTATCAAAACGCACCCATACGTCATCCTGGGCGAAGAAATCCACGAAAACCCGTTCTTTATCCGCCCCGAGAAGTTTCTCAAGGGATATCAGCCAGAGGGCAGATTCTATACATAATCCCAGGCTCTACGGTTAATTCAAATATCAAATTTGCGGGTTTTTTTTAGCGGTCTTGTCGTATAATAGACAGGAGCCGGCGATACATACAATGGCTTGAACTATAATCGAGGAGGGACCATGGAAGAAGTAGGTAATCACAGCCGAGTCGAGCCGAACACGCTCGATAACAACGCGGCGACATCTAAACTCAAACCGCCCACCGAAATTAGTTCGAGTATCAAAGCTAGTCAAATCGTCGATTATGTCTTCTGGATAATGGTGGCAATCGTCCTTTTAAGGTTCGCGTTTAAATTAATAGGAGCGAATTCGCATAATGCCTTTGTCACGCTCATCTACAATGCGACGGCGCCGATTGTAGACATCTTCAAGGGAATCGTCAGCGATGTGGTCTCGGGCACTATGGTAATCGAGTTTTCGTCGCTGATAGCCATCGTTATCTTGTGGCTAATCTATAAAGCCGCTCTCCGGCTCATCGCTATTATGAAGTAGATATGAGAGAACGGGAACGAGTTCCGCTCTTCCGACAAGGCCATCGGCGAACCGGAGATACTACAGGACGATAGCTTCTCCCCCATATCCGTATGCGCTACAATTGGGGTGCCGCAACGATTGGAGAGTCATGAGAGCCTATCTCGATATTGAGACCTCATTTTCAAATGAGCTAACGGTTGTCGGGTTTTATATTGCCGACAACGGCACGCTTATCCAGATGATAGGCGAGGAAATCACGCCGGAGACTCTCATGGCCCGGCTCGATGGCGTAACGACCCTTTATACCTATAACGGCAACCGCTTTGACCTGCCGATGATTCGTCAGTGCCTGGGCGTAAATCTTCGCAAAGGCTTCGAGTCACGCGACCTTATGTATGATTGCTGGAAGCGCAACCTCAAAGGCGGCTTAAAAGTGGTGGAACGGACTCTCGGAATCGGGCGGAGCATATTCGGGCGCGGCGAGGACGACCCCCGGATTCTCTGGCGCCGGTATCGCCTCCACCGCAGCCTCGACGCGCTGGAGCGCCTCCTTGAGTATAACCGTGAAGACACCCTCAACTTAGTGCTGCTTGAGAAATGCCTCGAAGAGGGCCGTCGCGGAGACGAGGTGAGTTGCAGCGCCCCGGTCGACTCATACGTCCGCCTTATTTAACAAGGCTCTCCTACTCTATTCTCAACGCGCGGCGTCTATGCTATAATTCTTTTCAGCTATTGAGGTCGCTGAGCTGTGACTATCAAAGCTTTCTTTATGTTTTAGTTGAAACAAGCGCACAAGGAGGGATTCCCGAGCGGCCAAAGGGGACGGACTGTAAATCCGTTGGCGAAGCCTTCGCAGGTTCAAATCCTGCTCCCTCCACAAAAACATAGTTGCCTCCTTGGCTCAACTTGGCAGAGCACTCGACTTGTAATCGAGAGGTTACCGGTTCGATTCCGGTAGGAGGCTCAGAAGGATTTATCCCAGCTCCATAGAAGTTTATTATATTGAACGACAGACCGGCTCATCGAGGATAATCTAAAATCATGGCACAAATCGCAGCACACTTGAAGCAACTGGTGAGATATGTTTGTTTCTTCTATCTCGCGTTGCCCGACCTAACGAACGGTAGTTGGTCGATGGTCAGGTATCAGAGGAAAATATCGAGACTCAGCATCAAGCGCCGGATACGCCGTCGCTACCCTAAGCGGGTAGCCTGATATGGAGAGACAATCTCTAGCGCGCCTCTAACGCGAAATTCTTAGGAACGCACACTCGAGGGCAATCAGCGAATACCCATTAAGCCGGGTCGACCCCCGTAATCATGCGGGTTCTGGTCGAACGTGCGCTTCTCTTCGCGACTGTGGAAATAATAGGTCGTTCCCTCATGCTCGCTCTTGTATTCCGTCTTTTTCTCGTCGACCGGCATCTTGCAGACTGGGCATGTCGCCATTGTATCCATCCTTAACTCAAGGTTTACGCACGCGGTACGCTTTATGCTAACGCTCAGTGTGTTCTATACCCGCAAGCGCGGAACCCTAGACGTTTTCGTCAACGTTTATCGTCGGCAAAGTGTTCTATACCCGCAAGCGCGGAACCCTAACGGCGCGGCGATGGGGGGGCAACAGCACTCCGCGACGACCAAGGCATACTTCGAAAACAATTTCGAGATAGCCCGCGCGCCAAATTATGTTATGATTATCTAGGCAAATCGTAATTTAACCGCAATCATATTCAATTAAGCGAGTCGAGGAGTGATTGGTTGATGCCGCACAGAAAGTCGCAGCGAGGAAAGTCTGTCTGGATGGGCTTGCTCATCTTCATGCTTATCATGGAGAGCCTCATAATGTTCCCGATGGCATTTGCCGCGGAAAAAGCTCAAAAGCCGGCAGCCGAAGCGACAAAGACCGGGAAGAAAAAGGTCGAGAAGAAAGCAATTGTAGACGATTGGTATGTCTATCAGCACGATATGCGCCATTCCGGCCGCAGCGAATTCAAAGGCCCCCTCAAGCCGACGGTCTTATGGGTAATACCCTTCGGCCAGACAGGAAAGCCCAGTACGCCGATGGCGGTTAGCCGGGAAGGTATCGCTTACGCCGGAGTCATAGTCACGCCGAAAGAAGAGACATCGACTACTCAGAGCGCCTCCGATTTGGCCGCTGAAGCCATAGGGAACTCCGGCGTCTTCGCGTTTGGCGATGATAAAAAGGTCATCTGGGTTTCGAGCGAAAAGGGAAATGTAACCGGCCCGCTGGCGATTGGCAAAGACGGCACCGTATATGCGGTCATCGGTCGAAACCTTACGGCCATCGACAAGAAAGACGGCTCGACTAAGTGGACTATCAAACTAAACGGCGAATCGTCGGGGGGCGTCATGCTCGACAAGGACGAGACCGTTTACGCGGGCACGGTAGCCGGGCAGACCCTGTACGCGGTCACAAAGACCGGTGACGTAAAATGGGTCTTCAAGGCGGATGGGAAAATCGACAGCTCGCCGGCTATCGGAAGCGACGGAACCGTTTACTTTACAACAGCGGATTTGGCGCTCTATGCGGTTAGCTCGTCCGGTGCCTTGAAATGGAAGTATGAAGTGGATGTCGCCGAGACGACCGATATCTCCTCGCCGGTCTTGGCTAAAGACGACACCGTCTACTTTTCGGCGACGCGCTTTGAGGGAACCGCCGGCATGGAGTATGTCTACGCTTTCGAGCCGAGCGGCAAACCGAAGTGGCGATTTCTAACAGAAGGAAAGAAAAGCACTATGCCGGCGATTGCGGAGGACGGTACCATAGTTCTGGCCACTACGATCTTGAACTACACCGAGGACAGGGCGCTTACGATAGGCGATGCGTATATTATAGGTATCACCCCCGACGGTGAGTCGAAATGGTCTTTCAAAAGTCGCGACGATGACTTTAGCGAGCCGCCGGTAATCGACGGGGAAGGCGATATCTATATAAGCTCTACGGACTGGTATCTAACCTGTCTAACTAAGAACGGGACAATGAGATGGAGGGCGAAGGTAGGCGGTAAGGCCTCTATCGGGCCCGAAGGCGTCTTGTATATTTCCGCAAACTCATCTGTGGCCGCCATTGCCGATAAAGATGTTATGAAGGCCAAGCAGCCCAAAAAGAGCGAAGATAGCGAAGTGCAGGGCGGTCTTGGCGCCGGCTCGTTTTTGATATATATAATCCCGGTCGTTTTAGCGATAGGTATCGGCTTTCTTTTGAAATCGAGAATCGGAGCAAAAGAAGAGGATGGAACCGAGACGACAAAAGAGTAAGGGATATAGCGGAAGCGCTGAATACGCTATCGCTTTGGTCGGATGAATACTTTTCAAAAATTTTCAAAGGTACAAACCTAAAGGTTGACGCCATAGCGGCCGTCGTTGTAATTATAGCGCTTGGCTTGCTATCTAACGATTCGCACGTCCTTAAACCCGGCCAAAAGGTTACCGAGTCGGTCTGGTTCTTTCCATGCCCCCCTGTCGAGAAGTGCCTAATAAGCGATTTCGAGATGCGCGAGCCCGTCGAAATAGGGCTGCCCTAGCAAACCCCTCGATAGTCGCTCCGCTAACTCTTTGAACAACCCAAGATACCTCCAATAATATAGCGTTTGATCTTTGAAGAAGGCTCTAGGAGTGGTCTCGGCTAAGAGCAAGGCCGTTAGCGCTGCCGCACCGCAATTACCTGCGCAAACAAAATATCGATAAAGAACGATAACCTAAAATCCGTTAGTTCTTGCGTCTTGTGGGTAGCTTAGCCGCATAAGGCGCATCTCAAATTGCTAAACGCTAAATAATTGCAGGTAGCGGCCGATATATTAAGGGACTATCCTTTGACAGCTAAATAGACCGGCTGCTGAAGACGTATTGGGAGCGACATGTTGAGGCGGTTACTTATCATGGTCGCCCTTATCATTCCGTGCTTCGTCTCGGCGGCATACGCAGCAGATAACGAATTAAGTAAGTGGAACATATCGCAGCCTGTCGCGGCCCACAGCTTCGACGTCGCAATAGGGAAACCGAGCCTAATTGTAAAAAATTCCGAACCAGGCCTCCATGGAAGATATATCACGACACCTTCGCGTTGTGATATATGTCACGGTACGGATAGTAAGGGCGAAGTGGATTTGTCGATATTAGCGATTACGAAAGACGGTGCTTGTGACTGGTGTCATGGTTCAGGCTCCGCTTCTTCCAGTTATATCGCGATGGACAACAACGACGACGGAACGATAGAGTACGACACCGGCCACAGCCACGGTTTCGGCGTAGACTCCGGTAAGTGGAAAGCACCGGGCGACACATACCCGGCTTTCACACCCTCGTTCTGGCGGGGTGGGCTCTCTTGCTTCGATTGTCATGCCGCCCATGCCAACCCTGTAAGAACGCTCGGTCATTCAGCAAGCGGTAATCCAATATACGGTATTCTCGATTCCGGCTTCAATTCGATTCAGACGTCGCTACAAGCGGGTACGCTGTCAATCCATAAGCCCGGACGTTGGCTTCTAAAGAAGAACCCGGATCTCGAGTATGCTCCGGGGGCGGCCGGCGAAATCGACGATATAAATATCGGGAATTACTCGGCGTCGGTACCGTACCCGGTCAACAAGATAGCGATAGACTGGGATGACCCCGCAACCGAGAACCCGCTCAGCCCGAAACACTCCAGCGTCCCGTATGAAAAGGTCATAAGCGTAAACGAGCTTTGCGTAGATTGCCACGACGGCAACGCCGGTCTGCACGACGTCCCTTCCCTTATATACTCCGAGGAACTTGCGCTGAAAGGGGGCGTCGGTCTGGAAAACTATTCCGAAGCCTATGGGCATGATTCTCAGCCTAGTAAATGCGACGGGCAAACAGTCTTCAATCCCGACGACGATATCAACAACGGACCTTCGTGCCGCAGCTGCCATCGAGGCGGTGGGGACTGCGACCTGTGTCACAGCGCCGCCGTGCAGTCTAAGATTAAATGGCCCCGAGAGGCCTACTCGCAAGTTTCGGATATCGCCGACGCCAACGGTCTCGAATCTATGGGAAACGGCGAGTTTGACGCGGACGCCTATATCTTAAGCAATTATAACCAAGAACATTCCGAAAACCGGAACCCCGGTTGGAGAAGTTCCGACATCGGCTGTTCCCCCGAGTGCATGAGTGTGGGTCTCTCCTGGCCGCACCGCACCTTAGCCTGGAAGATGCTCAAGAACGACCTCTTCGGTATCGACCTCGATGGCGAAGCGGTAAGACCCGGTGAGAGACGCGAGGTTCTCGCGAAGCTGCTCTCGCTCGACCTTGGTCCGTCGCAGGATTTGGATTCTGTGTGTTTGGATTGCCACAACCCCACCATGTGGCGACCCGATGTTAAGGAGGCCTTCATCAGAGGGCTGCCGTAAACGAGTCTTTGCGATTACGGGCACGAGGCGCCGCATTCGAGGTCCGGCGCAACCTATTCTAAGTGTTGTCGGATTTCGGCTGGCAGACTAGCATGTTTCATATTAATTAACAAGCGTAATGCTTTTCTTAACGCTTGTACCATAAAACTGAACACGCCTGATAGTGGCGCGTTGGCATACCTAACGAGAAATCCGTTAGTCGGTCGAGCGCACATTCCTTAGTGTTTGCACACGCTGTAGCCCCCGGTTTCTCTTCGTATTGCAGCCGGCATATAGTGGTATGATTTGAGTCTGTGCCGGGAAATGCCCGTAAACCGGCATTTAATATCGTGTTGCCGTTAACCACTAGTCACAGGGATTTTGCAACTCAAAAATAGCAACCTCGCGACCAGGGACTTTAATTGATCGTAGCTTAAGTTCTTTAGCTGATAGCGGTCACGCATATTCGATTATCAGGGCTAAAGCCCTGAAAGCGAGCGCGGAGACGAAAGATAAAATATGAGTTGCAAAATCCCCGAGTTATGTTAATATGCCAATATAGGCATAACACAATATTAAGGGTGGGCATAAATGCGAACCGTAAGGTCGAGGGTGATATTTTTTCAAGCCATGTCTGACCCGACCAGGCAAAAAATTTTGTCATTATTAGAGAAGCAAGAGCGGATGTGTGTAAATGATATTGTGCGCTCGATACGAGCGTCGCAGCCGACGGTCTCGAAACACCTCATGATTCTAAGAAACGCTGGGTTGGTTCATGGTCGCCGGGAAGGGCAGCAAGTACTATACTCGCTGAACACGCGCAATCTGCGAAGCCACCTTGCGGGCTACTTCAGCAGGTTTTCATGTTGTGCCGACCTATTCCACGGTTTGACGGATACACAGGAAAATAAGAGTTGAGTTACGTAGAATGAATTAAAGGCGGGAGGTGTCAACTTGAAGAAATACATGTTGCGTCCGGTGGCGCATTGTTGCGAAGGCAAAGGATTATAGTCCTGAGCACGACTTAAAACGGCTCGGTCCTGAGCAAGACAGTAAAAGGCTTTATTTTAATTTCCAAGTTTGCGTATGCAATTTACAAATAGCTAAAAGAGCCGATTGTCACTTTGTGGTGTATCGGCGCTTTTCGTGGGCGGCTCCGGTGGCGGCGGCGCTAGCGGTAGATGGTAGTGCTATTGGCTCGCGAGGTGAGCATGCTGGTGATATCGTTAAAAAATAATAAACACTGCCGCTAGAATGGCATATGTAATGGTAAAATAAACAAATGTAACAATAACATGAACAAGCGATTTCAAAGTGGCGTGACTGGCGACGCCGACTAGCGTGGCCAGTGCTGTATAAAAGAGTGAACATCCCATGAGGGTAATGTTAAGAACAACGGAATCGGCACAACTGAAAAGCGCCCCAAGGGGCGCTTTTCAGTTGTGCTAATGGGACCTAAGTACTGGGGAGCTACGCGGCGGACGAAGACGCGCGCACTTCCTCTAGCGCGGGGCCGAAGACCGACGGAGTGAATTTGACATACCATGCGGCCGCCTGGACCTGGATTATATAGCCAACGGCGAGCACCAGCGCGGTCTGTGGCCCGAACGCGGTAACCGCGATGCCGAGCGCAATCGAGAGGTTTCGCATGACCGTGCCGTAAACCAGAGCGATGGCGTTATCCCTATCGAAGAACAGCTTGCCTACGACAGTGCTGAGCAAGAAGTTGATGGCGTAAAATATCGCCAACGGGACGAGTATCGCAGGGAGCACGTCGGGTGATGCGACGAGTCCTTTAGCTTTGAGCGCGATAGCGATAAATACGATGACGAGCACCCCTATGGTGCTGATGCCGGGGAATATCGGTGCCCATTTCTTCTGGAACGCCACCTTACCGACGGTTTCGACAAGGCTTTTCCGTGTGGCCCAACCGAGAATCATCGGCAGGAAGACGATAAGCAGAATCTGCAGAGATACTTCCGTGATGTTTACCGGTATCAGCTTGCCCGCTAATGCTTGCAGGTAGAATGGTGCGACGAGCGCGCCCACTATCAGGCCGACAACGGTCATCTTGACCGCCGCTTCGACATTACCCTTAGCAAAGCCCGTCCAGGAAATCGTCATACCGCTCGTCGGGAAGAGAGAGGCCAGGATAAGCCCGATAAATAGCTCCGGCCTATCGGCAAAGAAGAGGCTTCCCAGCCCGAATCCGATGAGCGGGATGATGGCGAAGTTCTGTACGAGCGATGCGGCCACGGGCTTACTATCTTTCATCGAGAGCGCGGCCTGCGGCTTGAAGTTGACCATCATAGGATAGATCATAAGAAATGTCGCCGGTAAAACCAGGCTTTTGAACCACGAGACGTCCCACACCAGCCCGGCGGCAAAACCGAGCAGCATCGACGCGGGTATGAGGACGACAAGGTGTCTGGAGACCCTCGTTAATAAGATTCGCACGATATCACTCCTCCATTATAGTTAATAGACCAAATAAAAATACCCCTGGGGGGTATTATAAGCCCTCCGGGGGTATCGAGTCAAATTCCGCTTCGAAGCGGCCGGCGCGACTATTTCATCTCGCCGGATGTGTTCGACTATCGATGTTCGACTGTAGAAAAATTATTTTACGGCCGCGCATTCCTCGAAGACTCGATAGGGGCATCTGTTCTTGCAGTAGTCGTGGTCGAGCGCCTCAAAGAGCATCGCGATAGAATCTCCCTTGGAGTCGAGGCAACACGTGTGCTCCAGGAGCTTTATGAAAGTTGAATTGGTCAGAACTTCTTTTACCGGTTTCTTTATATTCGCAAAATAAAGCTCCAGCCCTAGCGCTTTTATCTCGGATAACAGCGAAGTTAGTTCATCGACCCCGGTCGCGTCGATATGGTTGACGGCCTCCATGTCTAAGAGCACATACTTGAGACCGCTTACCCCACCCCTTATTTTCTTGAGCAAATCTTCGGTAATATATTCCGCGTTCGCGAAGTATATCGAGGAATCAAGTCTAACGAAGAGTATCTGCGGACAAGTCGGCAGATGGGATATCTCGGCATTCTCGAACATCTCGGTCTTGGGGTTTCTCGTCAATACGACGACGCGGGGGCTCATCGATGCCCACAGGAACAATATCAAGGAGACCGCTATCCCGATGAATATGGCGTAATCGGGCTTGGTTATGAAGGCGAATATGAAGGTGATAAAGGCGACCGCACCATCGGTCTTGTTGGTCTTGTAAAGCTTGATGAATTGAGTGTGTTTTACCAGGCCGATGACGGCGGACATGACTATAGCGGCAAGCGTCGCGTTCGGGAGGTAATAAAACGCGGATGTAAAGAACAAGAGCGTTATTATTACCGCCAGACCGGAAAAGACATTCGATAACGCGGTTTTACCGCCGATCTGTAGGTTAACGGCAGTCCTTGAGAACGATCCGCTTACCGGGTATGCCCCGAACAGATAACCGACGGTGTTGGCCGCGCCTTGGCCTATCAGCTCTTGATTGACATCGACCTTTTCGTGAATTTGCTTCGAGACGGTCTTGGCGATCGCGAGGGCTTCCATGAACCCGATTATCGCTATAACCAGGGCTGGGCCGACTAGGCGTGCCGCGGTCTCAAAGTTTACCAGGGTCAACGCGGGCGTTGGTAGGCCCGCGGGGATTTCGCCAACGATTTTTACGCCGAGGTCGTTCAGTCCGGCAAGATAGACGAGGGCGCCGGTTGCTATCGAGGCGACCATGGCGCCGGGAAAGTTATCGTGTATCTTTTTGCCGGTTATTATGATGATAAAAGAGAGAGTTCCGATTCCCAGCGTATACGGATTCGTGTCGGCCAGGTTTCTGCCTATCTCAAGGAACAACTGAAATATGAATTCGCTGCCTCTAACCTCGATGCCCAGAATATGCTTGACCTGTGTGGCGGCGATGATAATGGCGGCGGCATTGGTGAACCCGACAATCACGGGGTGGGAAACGAATCGCATCAGATAGCCCAACTTAAAAACGCCCATTAAAATTTGTACGGCGCCGACCATTAACGCGAGCATTATCGCTATGGAGATAAACTCGGGGCTGCCCGGCTTTTCGAACGGGATAATGGAGGTAAAGACCAGGAGGCTTACCATGGCGACGGGACCCGTGGCCAGCAGGCTCGACCTACCCCAGAGGGCGGCGATTATCGGAGGCAAGGCGGCCGCGTAGAGCCCGTATACCGGGGGAATGCCCGCTATCATGGCGTAGGACATCGACTGGGGAATAAGCACGACGGCGATAGTGATGCCGGCTATTAAATCCCGAGGCAGATAGCCTTTTTTATAGTTTTTAAGCCAAGCGATGAACGGTAATAATTTCATAATGGTCCAATATATTTTCAAAAGGAGGCGACACCAGCTGCCGCCTCCTCAACTTCTGAATGTTATATTGCTTAGCACTTTTATTTTATCGCCACAGCCGCTCTACGACCCCGCGGCCCGCTCTTTCTCGTAGGCCTCGATTATCTTCTTGGCCGTTTCGTTCGGGACTTCCTCGTAGTGGTCGAACTCCATGTGATAGGCGCCGCGGCCTGACGATATCGAGCGCAGCGTGCTCGCGTAGGTCGCCATCTCGGCCAAGGGAACGAGCGCGTTTACCGCGATGTTTCGCCCGCGCGACTCGGAGCCGAGCGGCTTGCCCCGGCGGCTGGAGAGGTCGCCGATGACATCGCCCATATACTGCTCCGGGACGACGACCTCGACCTTCATGATAGGCTCCAGGAGAATCGGCTTAGCATCTGTGAAACCTTTTTTAATCGCGAGCGAACCGGCGATTTTAAAGGCCATCTCCGATGAGTCGACGGCGTGGTACGAGCCGTCATAGAGCGTCACCCTGATATCGACGACCGGATAACCGGCGATGATGCCGTGCTCCATGACCTCCCGGATGCCTTTCTCGACCGCCGGGCGGTACTGCTGGGGCACGACGCCGCCGACGATTTTATCGACAAACTCGAAACCCTCACCCCGCTGGGTCGGCTCGACTTTGACCCAAACGTCTCCGAATTGGCCGCGCCCGCCGGACTGCTTCTTGTGGCGCCCTTGAACCGACGCCTCGCCCTTGATCGTCTCTTTGAAAGGGATGCGCGGAGCCGAAAGGACGGCCTCGACGCCGAATTTTCTCTTGACCCGCTCGGTTATGATGTCGAGGTGCATATCGCCCATGCCGGAGAGGACGGTCTGGTGCGTCTCGGTGTCCCTTCGGACGGAAAGCGTCGGGTCTTCTTCGGCGACCCTGTTGAGGGCGGTGCCGAGTTTTTCCTCGTCGCCCTTGGTCTTGGCGGCGGCCGCCACCGATATGACCGGGTCGGGGAATTTAATTGGCGGGAGTTTTATCGCCCTGCCTTCGTCGCAGAGGGTGTCGCTCGTCATAGTGTCGGCGAGTTTTGCGACCGCGCCGATATCGCCGGCCGGTACCGCTTCGACGTCTTCTTGTGTCTTGCCGCGTACGGCGAAGACGTGCCCGACGCGCTCTTTCGATGCTTTTTCGGCATTATGTACGGTCGAGTTGGCTTTAAGGCTTCCCGAGAAGACCCTGAAGTAGTTGAGCTTCCCGACATACGGGTCGGCGACGGTCTTAAAGACGAGCGCCGTAAGCGGCTCGGACTCGGACGGCTCTCTTTCGATCTCATCCCCGCTCTTTACGCCGATGCCCTTAATAGCCCCGGCCTCTTCGGGCGAGGGCAGATAATCGAGGATAGCGTTGAGCAAGGCCTCGATTCCGACGGATGCGACCGCCGCCGTGCAGGTCACCGGGATGACTTGCCCCGAGGCGATTGCGGCTTTAAGGCCCGACTTTATCTCGGCGGGGGAGAGTTCGCCTTCTTCGAGGTACTTCTCCATGAGCGCGTCGTCGCTCTCGGCGATTCGCTCGATTAGCGCTTCGCGCGCGGCGGCGACCTCGTCGGCCATGTCGGCGGGGACGTCACCAGCGGTCGTCTTGTCTCCAGCGGTCGTGTACGCTTTTTGGTCCAAGACATCGACGACGCCCTTGAAGTCAGCTTCGTTTCCGATTGGGAGCTGCAGGGGCGTGACCTTGTCGGTGTAGACCTCTTGGAGTACCCTCATCACCTCGCCGAAGTTGGCGTTCTCTTTGTCGAGCCGGTTGACGATTACGAACTTGGCCAGGCCGTAATCGTCGGCGATTGCCCAGACGCGCTCGGTCTGGACCTCGAGGCCCGAGACGGCGTCGACGACGACGCCGGCGATGTCGACCGCGCGCAGGGCACCGTAGACCTCACCGATGAAGTCGGTATAACCCGGTGTGTCTATTATGTTGATTTTGTGCTTGTTCCACTCGCAGGGCGCAAGGGAGGCGTTGATTGAGAACTGACGCCTGATTTCTTCGGGATCGTAGTCGGATGTGGTATTGCCCTCGTCGATTTTTCCAAAGCGGTTAATAGCGCCGCTGGTAAAGAGCAGGGCCTCGGTCAGCGTGGTCTTCCCACATCCGCCGTGGCCGACGAGGCCTATGTTTCGAATGTTTGCCGTTGTATACTTCTTCAATACTATCTCCTCCCCTTAGGCTCTCATTCTTTGAGAGTTGTCGCATACTATTCAACCACCTAGTGGTGAGTGGGCCTAGAATACTGCTGAGATAAGATGAAAGTTTGAACGCTTCTACAGCTATACTTGTGCAATTTTGTGCGAGTTTTTCGCGCTAAATAATAGAATAGCTCAGACTCGTGCCGTTACGCAAAAATTTTTATTAAAATTCGTCTCTTGATACTACGAAAGGTACGGGTGTCGCCCGCGGCGTTTTGTCATCAAAAGCACGAGGATGACCCCCGCGACAAAGCCTCCGATATGCGCGAAGTACGCGACTCCGCCCCCGTCCGTCCCGAGTCCGAGTTCGAAGATGCCCGAAAGGAGCTGGAGCAAAAACCAAAACCCGATGAGCACGATGGCGGGCAGGCGTATTATCTGTATGAAAAAGAAGATTGGAACGATTGTCAGGACGCGCGCGTTGGGGTAGAGAATAAGGTATGCGCCGAGTATCCCGGATATCGCCCCGCTCGCCCCGACCGTCGGGATGACCGAGTTGGGGTCGGTCAGGATGTGGGCGAGTGCGCCCGCGACCCCGGTCGCGAAGTAGAACACGAGAAACTTGCCGCGCCCCAGCGCGTCCTCGATGTTGTTCCCGAAAATCCACAAGAATAACATATTAAAGGCGATGTGCAGAAAACCCCCGTGCAAGAACATAGAGGTGAAGATGGTAAGATAGACCGGTTCGATGGAGTCCGCGGTCACCGGCATTCCCGTCACGACCGCATGCGGGTACATCGCATACGCGGCGAAAAAGGTGTTGACCGCGGCTTCGTCGGGCAACCGCAGCATGACGATAAAGACCGCCACGTTCATAATGAGCAGCGCGATTGTCAGATAAGGAAACCGCCGCGTAGGGTTTTCATCGCGGATGGGTAATAACATGCCGCCTCCGAATCGGTTTATCTTTGCATACGATTATATTCCCCAAGCACTAAGAGCTTAACATGAAAGCTCCCCGAGCGCTTATCCGTTATCGGCCGCTTCTTATGGGGAAGATACTCGATAGTCTGGATATTGCGCCCATCCAATAGATATACTGTAAGGCATAACCTCAACCGAACCAAGAAGGGATACCTTGCCCGAGCTGCCGGAGACCGAGACTATCAAACGCGAACTGGAAGATACGGTGGTCGGCCTGCGAATCACCGGGGTCGACATCGCTGTCGAGCGGGTTCTGCGCATGGACGCAACCGAGTTTGCCCGGCGAGTCGAAGGCGCCACCATAACCGGGGCGGGTAGGCGAGCCAAAATCATCATGCTCCACCTGTCATCGGGCGATACACTCCTTTTTCATTTGATGATGGCGGGCTCGCTCTTGTACCGGCCGGCCGGCATCGAGCGGAAGGAGAAGACCCAAGTCGTCTTCGTCCTCGATAACGGCTACGAACTACGCTATAAAGACTTTCGCCTCTTCGGCTATGTCAAACTGCTCTCCGGGGCGGACGTTACGCAAGCGCCCGAATTCGCCCACTTGGGGCCGGAGCCGTTGGCCGATGATTTCACGCTCGAGGTCTTCGGGGAGCGGCTGGCGCGCAGGCCCCGGGCCTGCATCAAGGCGCTCCTTCTCGACCAGTCGTTCGTCGCCGGCCTCGGCAATATCTACGTCGATGAGATTCTTTTTTACGCGCGCGTCCACCCGCTGCGTCGCGCGGGCTCGCTCAGCGCCGCCGAGAGTGCGCGGATGTATGAGGGCATCCGCTCTATTCTTACCCGCGCCGTCGCCGAGCGGGGAAGTTCGTTCTCGCTCTTCGTTGACTTATTCGGCAACCCCGGCAATTACCACAACCTTCTCAGCGTCTACGGGCAGACCGGAAAGCCGTGCCCCGGCGGTTGCCCCGGCGTCGTCGAAAAGATAAAGGTCGCGGGGCGCGGGACTCACATCTGTTCGCACTGCCAGAAATAGCAGGCCGTTTTTGGCCTTTCGCTCAAATGTATGCAGTTGCGACCTGGTATTTATTCTTGTATGATGGGAATTAATCCGGCCTATGACCTAGATTGCCGCGATTGAGGTCGCCGTAAATAGCCCAACATTGAAAGGAAGAATGAATAAATGGTGGAAACCGGAACGCAACGAGTAAAGACCGGCCTGGCTGAGATGCTCAAAGGCGGCGTCATCATGGACGTCACCGACGCGTCGCAGGCAAAAATCGCGGAGGAGGCCGGAGCGGTCGCCGTTATGGCGCTCGAGCGTGTTCCTGCGGATATAAGGGCTGCCGGCGGCGTCGCCCGCATGGCGGACCCGACCAAGATCGCCGAGATTGTCGAAGCCGTGACCATTCCCGTCATGGCGAAAGCGCGCATCGGCCATTTTGTCGAGGCGCAGATTCTCGAGGCGCTCGGCGTCGACTACATCGACGAGAGCGAGGTTCTGACCCCCGCCGACGAGGAGCACCACATCAACAAGTGGGACTTTAAAGTGCCTTTCGTATGCGGTTGCCGCAATATGGGCGAGGCGCTCCGCCGTATCTCGGAGGGAGCGGCGATGATTCGCACCAAGGGCGAGCCGGGAACCGGCAATATCGTCGAGGCCGTCCGCCACATGCGCTCGGTCAACGAAGCGGTGGGCTGGTTGAAAGGGTTGCGCGAAGAAGAACTCTTCGCGGCGGCCAAAGATTTGCAGGCCCCTTACGACCTCATCAAATGGGTCCGCGATAACGGGCGGCTCCCGGTCGTCAATTTCTCGGCGGGAGGCATCGCCACACCGGCGGACGCGGCGCTGATGATGCAGCTCGGCGCGGACGGTGTCTTTGTCGGCTCCGGCATCTTCAAAAGCGGCGACCCGGCCAAGCGGGCCAAAGCCATCGTCCAAGCGACGACGCACTTCGCCGACGCCGCGCTACTCGCTGAAATCTCGAAAGACCTCGGAGAGCCGATGGTCGGCATAGAGATAAGCCAGATTCCGCGGGCCGAGATGATGCAGGAGCGCGGCTGGTAGACATTGAAGAATATCAAAATCGGCGTGCTGGCCCTCCAGGGTGCGGTGCGCGAACACATACGGCATATCGAAGCGCTTGGCGCGACCGGGGTCGCCGTCAAGCGGCCCCGCGAACTCGATGACATCGCGGGGCTTATCATACCCGGCGGCGAGAGCACGGCCATCGGCAAATTGATGGTCGAATACGATTTTATCGATGCCGTGCGCGCGTTCGGCGAGGCCGGCAAACCGATCTACGGGACTTGCGCCGGCATGATACTCTTGGCGAAGCGAATCGCCGAAGGCGGTCAGCCGCTCTTGGGCTTGATGGATATCGAGGCGCGCCGCAACGCGTTCGGCAGGCAGAGGGAGAGCTTCGAGGCCGACCTCGATATAGCGGGCATTGGGTCCTTCAGGGCGGTCTTCATCCGCGCCCCGCGGATAGAAGCGATTGGCGAGGGTGTCCAAACGCTTGCCGAATTTGATAATATCAAGGTGATGGCGAGGCAGAACCAGTATCTCGTCTCGGCGTTTCACCCCGAACTCACCGGGGACGTGCGCATACACAAATACTTCCTGGACATGATAGAGGAGTCTTGATGTCAGGGCATTCTAAGTGGGCGACAATCAAACATAAAAAGGGCAGGGAGGACGCCAAGCGCGGCAAGCTTTTCGGAAAGCTAAGCCGGGCGATAATGGTTGCCGCCCGCAACGGCAGCAATCCCGACATGAACGCGAC
Organism: Actinomycetota bacterium; assembly: GCA_018333515.1. Classification (NCBI taxonomy): domain Bacteria; kingdom Bacillati; phylum Actinomycetota; species Actinomycetota bacterium. Next base: position 9,717 of record JAGXSZ010000008.1, on the reverse strand, counting down.
TCTCGCCAATGCTATAGAGAAGGCCAGAAGCTACAGTATGCCGGCCGACAATATAGACAGGGCCGTGAAGAAGGGCGCAGGCGAGCTTGAGGCCGTCAACTACGAGGAGCTGACCTATGAGGGGTTCGGCCCCGCCGGTGTCGCCATCATGGTCGACGTCATGACGGACAACCGCAACCGCACCGCCTCGGATGTCCGCCACGTCTTCACCAAATACGGCGGCAATATGGGCGCGTCCGGCTCCGTGGGCTGGATGTTCGACAGAAAAGGCGTCATCGCGGTCGACAAAAGCCACCCCATCGCCGAGGACGAGCTATTTACCTTTGCAGTCGAAGCAGGCGCCGAGGACATGACCGACGAAGGCGACCAGTGGCAGATAACCACCGAGCCCACCGAGCTTAACGCCGTCAAGAAGGCCATCGAAGAGCACGGCATACCCGTCACCCTCTCCGAGATATCGATGATCCCCAAGACCCCCGTCGCGCTCACCAAAGACGAGGCCGCCAAGGTCTTAAGATTCATGGACGCCCTGGACGACAACGACGACGTCCAAGACGCCTACGGCAACTTCGACATCCCGGCAGAGGTGCTGGAGGAGTTGGCGTAGGGGTTTGAGCTGTTTCATTGCAGTGTTTTAATATTAACGTCTGATGCGAATTAAAACACCAGACACCGTAACGCCAATGCGTTAAAACCAAACAGTTTGTTCATGTAGACGTTATTAGATAATGGCACCAATATAGAAGCTGGTGCTTTCTTAATCGCCGTGGATTCGCTGCAATGCCTACAACCGGCAACCCCAAAAACAGCCCACCCCGTTGGCGCCAACCTATTTTTTTGCTACAATCAAACAGATGTTCGCATAAATGCTCAATCGTTATTGCGAGCATTAGCAGTGGGGCGTAGGCTCGCTCACTGATTCCCGGGCTATGTTCGCCCATCTATTTACATTACAATTAAACATTGAAGAAGCATTAGCAGATTTTGTCCAACATGCAAACCTAACATAGTCAAAGACGGGGCAGACGATGATAATTCTCGCCATTGACCCGGGAACCGCCACTACCGGTTACGGCGTCATAGAACACATAGGGAACCGCTTTAAGGTCCAGGGTTACGGCATCGTCGCAACCGACGCCAAGACCGCGGCCGAGGTGCGCCTCCAGCAAATCTACGACGGCTTGAAGAACCTTATCGCCAGGCATCGCCCGGATTGTTTCGTCGTCGAGCAGCTCTTTTTCAACGTAAATGTGCGCACCGCGCTCGCGGTGGGTCAGGCGCGCGGGGTCTGCTTGCTGGTGGCGGCCGATGGTGGCCTGCCGGTCGCCGAATACACGCCGCTTCAGGTCAAACAGGCGGTCGTCGGATATGGGCGCGCCGAGAAAGCTCAGGTGCAGCAGATGGTAAAAGCCATTCTCAACCTTACTGAAATCCCCAAACCGGACGATGCCGCCGACGCGCTGGCGCTGGCGATTTGCCACGCGCACTCGCACAAGGCAAATGAAATTACCAGGAGAGTGCCGGATGATAGCGTTTCTTAGGGGACGGCTCGAAGACAAGAGTTCGGGCTCCGTGGAAGTGGACGTGGCCGGCGTGGGATACAGGCTCGCGATGTCGAACAATTCGCTGACGACGATGCCGTCCCTGGGCGAACCGGTCTTTATATACACCTACCTCCATGTGCGCGAAGACGCGCTCCAGCTCTTCGGGTTCGCGAGCGCGCCCGAGCGCGAATTCTTCGAGAGGTTGATAGGGGTAAGCGGCATCGGCCCCAAGGTCGCGCTTGCGGTACTCTCGGCTTTCGATGTCGATTCGCTCAAACATGCGATAATAAACGAGGACGTGGCGCTCATCACATCGATTCCCGGTATCGGGAAGAAAGGCGCGCAGCGCCTCGTTCTTGAGTTGAGAGAGAAGCTGACGTTGCCGGAGACGGGTCTGATGGGCGCGGTGGCCAAAGAAGACCGTTCGGCCTTTGACGAGGCGCGCGGGGCGCTTTTGAGCCTCGGATACTCGTCGCAGGAGGCTCGCAAAGCTCTGGACGGGTTTGCGCCCGACGGCGAGGCTGTCACTGTCGAGCTGTTGGTGAAGCACGCTCTAAAGCGGCTTGCTAAAACATAGAATCTAAAACATAAGATATGATAACCGCTAAACGCTGTCTTTTATTAGGCAGCCGCGCGCGCATAGATAGGGAGCAATATGGACGACCGGATTATCAGCACATCCTTTACCGAAGAAGACGTCGATTACGAGCGCACCCTCAGGCCTAAGCGCCTCGATGAGTTTATCGGGCAGGCGCGCGTCAAAGATTCGCTCGACCTCTTTATCGCGGCGGCGAAAAATCGCGGCGAGGCGCTCGACCACGTTATGCTCAGCGGCCCCCCGGGCTTGGGTAAGACGACGCTCGCGGGCATCATCGCAAACGAACTCGGCGTCGGAATCAAGGTGACGTCGGGGCCGGCAATCGAGCGGGCGGGTGACTTGGCGGCCATCCTTACTAACTTGCAGCCAAGCGATGTGCTCTTCATCGACGAGATACACCGTCTGCACCGCCAGGTCGAGGAGATACTCTACCCGGCGATGGAGGACTTCGAACTTGATATCATCATCGGAAAAGGCCCGTCGGCGCGCTCGCTCCGCCTGGAGCTGCCCCATTTCACCATGGTCGGCGCGACGACGAGGCAGGGTTTGATAACCTCACCGCTGAGAGACCGCTTCGGCGTAAACTGTCGTTTCGACTACTATGCAAACGATGAGTTGGATGAGATAATCAAGCGCTCGGCGGCGATTTTGGATGTCGCCATCGATTCCGCCGGAGCGCTAGAGGTCGCGCGGCGCTCGCGGGGAACGCCGCGCGTCGCCAACCGGCTCCTAAAACGGGTCCGCGATTACGCGCAGGTGAAGGGTGACGGCCACATAACCAAAGATATCGCCGACAAGGCGCTCGCGTTCTTGGAGGTAGATGAGTTCGGCCTCGACCGGACCGACCGCCAGATACTCCATACTCTCATCGAGAAGTTCGCCGGCGCCCCGGTGGGCTTAAACACGCTCGCCGCGTCTATCGGCGAGGAGACCGAGACGCTGGAGGATGTCTACGAGCCGTATCTCTTGCAGCTCGGGTTCATCCAGCGCACACCGCGCGGCCGCGTTGCCACCGAGCGTGCCTGCCGGCATTTAGGGCTTGAGAATTCAAATGCCGCCGGTCAATCGAGCGAGAACCAGCTCTTCTAACGGGCGATTGAGTGGTAAAGGGCCGTTTGCGGCTCCGGGGTCTCTCGTAGCTTAGGTCTCGTCTCTGCGCTCGCTTTCAGGGCCTTAGCCCTGAAATAAACTATCGGTCTTCAGCGGAGTCCTTAACGCTTCCTGTTGATGTAAATCGTCACCGACTGGCCGTATTCGAGTTCGGTGCCGACCGCCGGGTTATGGTAGATGACCTTGTCGCGTTTGTCCTTCGCCTCTATAAAGGGTGTCGCGGTGATATCGATAGCCTTCAAGCCGACCTTCTGCAACTTATCCCTGGCTTGCTCCTCGTCCAGCCCCACCAAATCAGGAACGTTTATCTTCTGCTCGGTCGAACCCGCGCTCACGACAATCTGAATTGTGGCGCCCTGGCGCGCCCGTTCGCCGCCCGCCGGTGTCTGGCTCGCGACCATGCCGCGCGGCGCGTGGTTGTCGACAGCATACATGACCGCGTAGCCGAAGTGTATTTTTTCAAGGCGCTCCACGGCCTCTTTCTCGCTGAGGCCGACGACATTCGGTATCTCCGTAATGCTCGGTTTGGCGTGTTTATCGCACTTCTTTTTCGGCGTTTTTTCGCTTAGGAACGGTCGCTTCTCGATATCCGGGCAGTATCTATTGGCGAGCAAGCCGGTTTCGGAACAGACGCTCGTATAATCGATACCGCCCTTAGGCTTGGTGAAGTTCGAGTACGGCCTATCCTTAAGGGCGCTCGACATGAACTTGCCCCATATCTGCGCGGGGAAGGAGCCTCCCGAAACGCGTATCCCGTGGACGTTCTTCATCGATATCTGGCCCTTGGGATATCCCACCCATACGGCAACCGAAAGGTCGGGCGTGTAACCGCAGAACCAGGCATCCCTATATTCCTGGCCGGTCCCCGTCTTGCCCGCGGCCGGCCTGCTTATCCTCGCGCGGGTTCCCGTGCCCCTGCGCAAGACGTCTTCCAGAACATCGGTTACCAGGAAGGCGGTAGCCTCGTTTATGACCTGCTCCGGCTTGGGTTTTGTCTCTGCTATGACGTTTCCGGTCGCGTCTGTTATTTTGATGATCGATATCGGCTTTGTGTGTTTGCCGCCGTCGGCCAGCGTCCCGTACGCGCTCGCCATATCGAGCGGCGTTGCCCCGTGGGTTAGCCCCCCGAGCGCTATCGCCGGGTTCGGGTTGAGTTGGCTGGAGATGCCCATTTTTCGCGCGGTCTCCACGACGTTTTCCGCACCTACGTCCATAATTAGTCTCGCGTATACGGTGTTTACCGATTTGACCAGTCCTTCTTGGATATTCATAGGCGGTCCGCCGCTTCCTTCGACGTAGTTGTTGACCTTCCAGGGCGTGCTTCCCGGGATGTCGATGAGCGCCGGGGATGAGCTGTATGTTTGGTAGGGCGAGATACCGTTTTCGATTGCCGAAGCAAAGACGAATGTCTTAAAGGCCGAACCGGGCTGACGGCGGCGCAATGCCAGGTTGACCTTGCTCTCTTCGAAGTTCTTTCCGCCCACCATCGCCCGCACATAGCCTGTTTTCGGCTCTATCGCCACCAGCGCGACCGATGGGTCCGTCGGCCTGTTCAGGATAGACCATGCGGCGTTTTCGGCGTGTTTCTGCATCTTCAAATCGATGGTCGTGTAGACGCGCAAGCCGCCTTTGAAGACGATGTTGGCCCCGTATTCCTTGATGAGCCGCTGCTTGACGTCTTCGACGAAGTATGGCGCGACCGTCGATGGTTTGCTTATCGGCTTGACTTGCATCGGCGTTTTCGTGGCTTGTTCGTACTGTTCGCTCGGGATGAACTTAAGGCGCGCCATCTGCGCCAGGACGAGGTCGCGGCGTGCCTTTGCCTCGACCGGTTTCGAGTACGGCGAGAATCTGTTCGGGGACTTGATTATGCCGGCGAGGAGCGAGGTTTCGACTAGTGTCAGGTCTTTGGCCTTCTTGCCGAAATAATTGAGCGACGCCGTCTCGACCCCATACCAGCTATGGCCGAAGTATATAGTGTTGAGATACTTCTCCAGTATCTGCTCTTTCGTATATTTCTCTTCGAGCTGGTACGCGAGGTAGGCCTCCTTAATTTTGCGGTCGAAGGTCTTCTCGCGGCTGATAGCAGTGTTCTTAATATATTGTTGCGTTATAGTGCTTGCCCCTTCGAGGAGCTGTCCGCTCGACAGGTTCGTAAAAAACGCGCGTCCGATGGCTTCCGGGTCATACCCTTTATGCTTGTAAAACCGCTCGTCCTCGATGGCGATTACGGCCTGCTGCATGTGGATCGGGATTTCGGAGAGGGGTATGCTTACACGATCCTGCTCGTAATAGAGGTTGGTGAGGAGCGTCCCGTCCGCCGCGTACACCTTAGTAGTCTGCCAGTCCTGGACTTCGCCGAGGTTGTTGATCTTTGGGAGGTTGGTAAAGACCGCCGCCGCGGCGACCAGGCCTCCGAGGCTCACCAGGATTATCGGGATTATAGTCAATACGGCGAGCGCTACGATGATGTGGGCCTTACGCTTGCGATGAGTGCGCTTCTTCGCTCTTTTGATTCTCGATCGAGACATTACTCCACCGGCATTGTGCTTTATGCTTTACCTTGCTGGATTATAACATAACGGGATTGCTCAGGGGCTAGGATTCTGGGGCGATTGAAGCCCGCGAAGGACACGCTTAGGCAGTAATTACTCTAAACTACCGTGAGCTGGACATATCCAAAAAAACAGGTGGTGCGATTTTCTGTGTTTTATCACCGCATAAGTCAAGGAAGTGACGTAGGTTTGTAGGTTGTGATAGCATTAATATTATGTCTCATCCATTAACGCGTAGGCAAAAAGAGATAATCGAGCTTGTACTATATAAAAACAAATACTCTGTTATTAAAGACTAAGCAGGTGTGTTTTGGATACCAAATTAGGTAAGGAGGCGGCATGAAAAGGGTTAGAGTCTTTGTGGGCGTAGTAGTAGTAATTGTAGTTATCGTTGGCGTGTTTGCCCTTGTGCAAGGTAAACACGGAGTGTTCACCCAAGCCAAAGAGCAAAAAGTAAGCGTAAGTGCAACAGAAAGAATAGTACTGCCAACGCAACCAGATGCCGCAACCGGCAGCTATGCAGTAGAGCCACTTGCAGAACGCATTGAAAAGTTATCTCCAGAGGATAAGGCACTTGCAAAAAGCGCTAAAAAATCTATCGGTATGTATAAGGATAAAGATGGCAACTATGTTCTAGTTGAGGTTGATGGTAAGAAAGTGCATGATGATCCCGCTAAGAAATTCTTGGAAGAAGCAGGCATCAAGGACAAGGACAAGGCAGTGGAGGTGGTAAAGTAATGATGAAAAGGATGATTCTATTTGCTTTGCTAATCGCAACCCTAGTAGCTACGCTACCAGCAAGCGCCTTTGCTGTCGTCTATGTTGATAGCGGTGTTTGGTACAATAAAGTGCAGAACAACTCTGCAAAGAAATAAACTATATTTTTGTTTCCTGCATAATAGACCATTGGGTTTTCATTCGAGTGAGGGAGATTTTCTCCCTCACTCTTAAGTGCCGCCGTCGCGCCGGCATGTCTGTCAACGCCGATGAGTCGAAAGAAACCCTCTCGCCTCACTAGTGGGAAGACAACCTGAGGGCAAGGGCGCCACTGGCAACGGTGGGGTCTGAAGGAAGCCTCAAGGGGAAACTTGGAACATAGCGCGAAGCGAACCGAGGTTGGCTCGTAAGACGGGTAACCTTGCTTAATAATGCCCTGTTTGGGGCGACGTTTGTCTACTAACTGTCGAAGTTCGGTACACCCCGGTCAGTATTTGCTCTAAACTATCATGCGTGAGCTGGACATATCCAAAAACAGGTGGTACGATTTCTTATGTTTTAATTGCATATGCATATAAATAGTGATTCGCGTGCGTGGGGGTTGGGATGAAATCGGTTGAGGAACAGCTCTATATAATAGAAGACGGCGCGGAGGAGATAGTCCCGCTCGATGAGTTCAAAGCCAAGTTGGCGCGGGCCATCGAGACGAACATACCGCTTAAGATAAAATACGGTGTCGACCCCACCGCACCCGACCTTCACCTCGGCCATGCCGTCACCCTGCGCAAGCTTCGCCAGTTCCAAGAGCTGGGCCACACCGTCCAACTTCTCATCGGCGACTACACCGCGCGAGTAGGCGACCCCACAGAGCGCTCGTCGACCAGGCCGCAGCTCTCACCCGAGGTCATCGATGAAAACGCGAAGACCTACACAAGCCAAGCTTTCAGGATTCTCGACCGCGACAAGACCATCCTCGACTACAACGGCCGCTGGTTCGCAACGATGCCCTTTGACAGGGTGCTTAAGGTTTGCGCGCAGTTTACGGTGGCGCGCATGCTCGAACGCGACGACTTCTCGAAGCGCTTTTCCACACAGGCGCCAATCAGCCTCCACGAGTTACTCTATCCCGTTATGCAGGGCTATGATTCGGTCGAACTCGAGAGCGATGTCGAGATAGGCGGCACCGACCAGAAGTTCAACATGCTAGCCGGGCGCGACCTTCAGCGCTGGGCGGAGCAGGAACCGCAAGCGGTCATCACCATGCCGATACTCGAAGGAACCGACGGCGTTGTGCGCATGAGCAAATCCAAGGGTAATTACATCGGCCTCACCGAGGCCCCCGACGAGCAGTTCGGCAAGTTGATGTCTATTCCCGATAACGTGATGGTCCGCTACTACCGCCTCTGCACCGACCTCTCTCGCGACGAGGTCGACGCGCTCGAGAATGCGCTCGCGGACGGGTCGCTCCATCCCAATGCTATAAAGAGGCGTTTAGCTAAAGAGATTATCGCGCTCTACCACTCGCCTGACGCGGCCGAGGAGGCCGAGGGCATCTTCGACGCCAAGTTTAAGAAGGTAGAAGGGGCGACGGCGGCTGAGCGCCTTGCCGCAATCGGCGCCGATATCCCCGAGCTTTTGGTCACATCCGACATGCTAGCCGATGGCGGAGGCGTATGGATAGTCAAGCTCCTGACCACGGCGGGTTTTGCGAAGAGCAACGGCGAAGCCCGTCGGCTCATCGAAGGCGGCGCCGTCAAGTACAACGACGAGCAAATCACCGACCCCAACCTCGAAGTCTCACCTAAGAGTGGAGACATCCTTCAGGCAGGCAAGCGGCGTATCGCAAAAGTTAGCGTCTAAATGCGTATAACTATTAATGGGCGCCGTGCGCACAAATCATTCCGTGCGTCTGAAGCCCACCGATAAAATATCCTGGTAAATTCTGCTAAATACTGCGCGACTTCGCGCCGATAGTAATCGAGTGCGCCTCTCTGGGCACACAGCCTCCCGGTTTGGCTAAACACTTTATTTGCGGCATTCCGTAAGTTTTTGCGAGAGGGTACTTGACTATTAATCTGGACGTGGTAAAGTACTCTATGCAAGGCCGTAGGGCACGCGAAAAAAGGTTCGAAACGGGTCAATAATTCGGAGCGAATCGATTGACATCAAGTGTGCCCGGTGGTATAGTATTTATGCTGCCGGTGCGGCAGGCAATATTATTTGTCCGTGGAGTTGTGGGATATTGCTTACAATTTATCTCGGAGGCGACAAGTGTAGAGAACCTTAGCAAGGTTGCAAAAGCAACCATGTGGTTTTACTTGTCGCTGTGTGAGATAAAAACTCCACAGCGAATTTTTTTGTCTAAGGATGGTTGACACGCGAAAAACAGCGTGGTAAAGTACCGTCTGTTGTTGACTTCTTGGTCTTTGAAAACTGAACAGTGGAAATGCCAGTAAGGTAAAGATGAATTAACACATCACGCTTTTAAGCGTGATACCCGTCAGCTCGCTTTCGCGGGGGTGCAAACTCCTGGGATAAGCGAGCGACAAGTTTACATGTTTTTTAACGAGCTTTCAGGCTCTTTAAGAATAAGTTTGCGGTTCTTGTGGCCGCACACAATTTCAACGGAGAGTTTGATCCTGGCTCAGGACGAACGCTGGCGGCGTGCTTAACACATGCAAGTCGAGCGGAGCAGTCTCATGAAGTTCTTCGGAGTGGATTGAGAAAGCGCTCAGCGGCGAACGGGTGAGTAACACGTGGGTAACCTACCCTAAACCCTGGGATAACTCCGGGAAACCGGGGCTAATACCGGATGAGGTCACGAAGACGCATGTCTTTGTGACGAAAAGTCCGCTGGTTTAGGATGGGCCCGCGGTCCATTAGCTTGTTGGTGGGGTAATGGCCTACCAAGGCTGCGATGGATAGCCGACCTGAGAGGGTGATCGGCCACACTGGGACTGAGACACGGCCCAGACTCCTACGGGAGGCAGCAGTGGGGAATTTTGCGCAATGGGCGAAAGCCTGACGCAGCAACGCCGCGTGAGGGATGACGGTTTTCGGATTGTAAACCTCTTTCAATGGGGACGAAGCCGCAAGGTGACGGTACCTATAGAAGAAGCCCCGGCTAACTACGTGCCAGCAGCCGCGGTAATACGTAGGGGGCAAGCGTTGTCCGGATTTATTGGGCGTAAAG